>NZ_JBFULZ010000018.1:0-33807 GCF_054049635.1 Cellulomonas sp. P5_C6
TCTTGTCCCAGTCGGGCAGGTCCGGCACGACGACCGAGAAGCCCTGCGGCCCGTCGTCGCCGCCCATGAGATCCGCGAAGAGGTCGAACTGCCCCTCGGCCTCCTTGCGCTTGACGCCGATGACCGAGTCCACCGCCTGCTCGTGCACGAGCAGCAGCGCGCGCCGCGCGTGCCCGAGGGAGTCGAACGCGCCGGCCTTGATGAGCGACTCGATGGTCCGCTTGTTGCAGACGACCGCGGGCACCTTGTCGAGGAAGTCGGTGAAGGACGTGAACTCGCCCTTCTCCTCCCGCGCCCGCACGACCGCGTCGACCACGTTGGAACCGACGTTGCGGACCGCGGTCAGGCCGAACCGGATGTCCTTGCCCACGGCCGTGAAGTTGGCCGACGACGAGTTCACGTCGGGCGGCAGCACCGTGATCCCCATGTGCCGCGCCTCGCCCAGGTACAGCGCGGACTTGTCCTTGTCGTCGCGCACGCTGGTCAGCAGCGCGGCCATGTACTCGGTCGAGTAGTTGGCCTTCAGGTAGGCGGTCCAGTACGAGATGACCCCGTACGCCGCGGAGTGCGCCTTGTTGAACGCGTAGTCGGAGAACGGCAGCAGGATGTCCCAGAGCGTCTGCACCGCGCCCATCGAGAAGCCGCGCTCGACCATGMCGGCCGAGAAGCCCTCGAACTGCTTGTCCAGCTCCGACTTCTTCTTCTTGCCCATCGCGCGGCGCAGGATGTCCGCCTGGCCCAGCGAGTACCCGGCGACGCGCTGGGCGATCGCCATGACCTGCTCCTGGTACACGATCAGCCCGTACGTCGTGCCGAGGATCTCCGCGAGCGGCTCCTCGAGCTCCGGGTGGATCGGGGTGACGGGCTGGACGCCCGTCTTGCGCAGCGCGTAGTTGGTGTGCGAGTTGGCGCCCATGGGGCCCGGTCGGTAGAGCGCGCCGACCGCCGAGATGTCCTCGAAGTTGTCGGGGCGCATGAGCCGCAGCAGGGACCGCATGCCGCCGCCGTCCAGCTGGAACACGCCCAGGGTGTCGCCGCGGCCCAGCAGCTCGTACGTCGCCCGGTCGTCCAGCTCGAGGTCCTCGAGGACCACCGGCTCCTTGCCGTTCATGACGATGTTCTCGAGCGCGTCGTCGAGGATCGTCAGGTTGCGCAGCCCGAGGAAGTCCATCTTGATGAGGCCGAGGCCCTCGGACGTCGGGTAG
The DNA here is from genome assembly GCF_054049635.1 of Cellulomonas sp. P5_C6. Lineage (NCBI taxonomy): Bacteria > Bacillati > Actinomycetota > Actinomycetes > Micrococcales > Cellulomonadaceae > Cellulomonas > Cellulomonas sp. P5_C6. Next base: position 1,206 of record NZ_JBFULZ010000018.1, read on the forward strand.
TCGAACTGCGTGATGACCGCGCCGTCCTGCGGGCGCCGCATGATCGGGATGATGTCGATCAGCGGGTCGCTCGACATGATGACGCCGGCCGCGTGCACGCCCCACTGGCGCTTCAGCCCCTCGATGCCCTTGGCCAGCTCGACCACGCGCTGCGCCTCGGGGTCCGCCGCGTGGACCTGACGGAACTCCTCGGCCTCGTTGTACCGCTTGTCCGCCGGGTCGAAGATGCCCGTGAGCGAGATGTCCTTGCCCATGATGGCGGGCGGCATCGCCTTGGTGAGCTTCTCCCCCATCGCGAACGGCATGCCGAGCAGCCGTGCGGAGTCCTTGAGGGCCTGCTTGGCCTTGATCGTGCCGTACGTGACGATCTGCGCGACGCGGTCCTCGCCGTACTTGTCCGTCACGTACCGGATGACCTCGCCGCGCCGACGCTCGTCGAAGTCGACGTCGAAGTCGGGCATGGAGACGCGGTCGGGGTTGAGGAACCGCTCGAAGATCAGGCCGTGCTGCAGCGGGTCGAGGTCGGTGATGCGCATGGCGTACGCCGCCATCGAGCCGGCGCCGGACCCACGACCGGGTCCGACCCGGATGCCGTTGTTCTTGGCCCAGTTGATGAAGTCGGCGACCACGAGGAAGTACCCCGGGAAGCCCATGCCCGTGATGACCTCGGTCTCGAACTCGGCCTGCTTGCGCACGGCGTCCGGGATGCCGTCCGGGTAGCGCACGTGCAGGCCGGTCTCGACCTCCTTGACGAACCAGCTGGTCTCGTCCTCCCCGGCGGGGACCGGGTAGTTCGGCATGTAGTTGGCCGAGGTGTTGAACGTGACCTCGCACTGCTCCGCGACGAGCAACGTGTTGTCGCAGGCCTCGGGGTGCTCGGCCCAGATCTGCCGCATCTCCTGCGCGGACTTCACGTAGTAGCCGTCGCCGTCGAACTTGAACCGGTCGGGGTCCGCGAGCGTCGAGCCCGAGTTGATGGCAAGCAGCGCGTCCTGCGACGCGCGGTCCTCCTGCTTGACGTAGTGCAGGTCGTTGGTGGCCAGCAGCGGGGCGCCGATGGTCTCCGAGAGCCGCAGCAGGTCCTTGATGACGCGGGTCTCGATGTCGAGCCCGTGGTCCATCAGCTCGACGTAGAAGTACTCCTTGCCGAAGATGTCCTGCAGCTCCCCGGCGACGCGGACGGCCTCGTCCCACTGGCCGAGGCGCAGGCGCGTCTGGATCTCCCCGGACGGGCAGCCGCTGGTCGCGATGAGGCCCTTGCCGTACCGCTGGAGCAGGTCGCGGTCCATGCGCGGCCACTTGCCCATCTGCCCCTCGAGCGAGGCCAGCGACGACGCGCGCATGAGGTTGTGCAGGCCCTCGTTGTTCCGCGCGAGGAGCGTCATGTGCGTGTAGGCGCCGCGCGCCGAGACGTCGTCCTGCTCCTGGCCCTGCTGGCCGAACCGCACGCGGGTCTGGTCGAACCGGCTGGTACCGGGCGTGACGTACGCCTCGATGCCGATGATCGGCTTGATCCCCGCGGACGTCGCCTTGGACCAGAAGTCGAAGGCGCCGAAGAGGTAGCCGTGGTCGGTGGTCGCGATGGCCGTCTGACCGACCCTCTCGACCTCCGCGAACAGGTCACCGAGGCGGGCCGCGCCGTCGAGCATCGAGTACTCGGTGTGCACGTGGAGGTGGACGAAGTCGGTACCCCCAGCTGATGCCATGCGGGCGATCCTACGTCCCGTCACCGACACTCCTCAGCGCCTCGCGGACTGTGTCGGCGGGCGCACGGCGTGTCGCGGCGCGCCTACGCCGGAGCCGTGACGACCTTCACCGCGTCGCGGTGCCAGATGGCCTCGTCGAGGTACCGCTCGGGCCGCGCGACGTACCCCAGCCGGGCGTAGAACCCGAGCGCCTGCTCCTGCGCGCTGAGCTCGACGGACACCGTCCGCGCACCGCCCGACGCGACCCCGTAGCGGTCCAGCGCCGCGGCCTCGAGGGCGGTCATGAGCACGGCTCCGACCCCCAGCCCTCGGGCCGCGGCGCTCACCGCGACGCGCCCGATGTGGGCAGGCTCACCGGCGTGGTGCGGCGGCAGCAGCCGSGCGGTGCCGAGCGCCGTCCCGTCGTCGTCGAGCGCGAGGACGTGCAGGGTCGCCGGGTCGTCGTCGAGCGCGTCCATCTCCCGCTCGGCGGCGACGTTCTGCTCCTGCACGAACACGGCCATGCGGATCGCCGTCATCGCGGCGCGCTGCCCGGGCGTCTCGACCCGGACGACACGCACGCTCACGCGTACCCGTCCTGCAGCACCGCCAGCGAGCGGGCCAGGTCCTCGGGGTACTCGCTGGTCAGCTCGAGCCACTCGCCCGTGCTCGGGTGGTGGAACCCGAGCCGCATCGCGTGCAACCACTGCCGCGTCAGCCCCACGCGCGCCGCGAGCGTCGGGTCCGCGCCGTACGTCAGGTCGCCGACGCAGGGGTGCCGCGTCGCCGAGAAGTGCACGCGGATCTGGTGCGTCCGACCCGTCTCGAGGTGCACCTCGACCAGCGACGCCGCCGGGAGCATCTCGAGCACCTCGTAGTGCGTGATCGACGGCTTCCCGTCCGCCACCACGGCGAACTTCCAGTCCGAGCTGGGGTGCCGGCCGATCGGGGCGTCGATGGTGCCCGTCGTCGGCTCCGGGTGACCCTGCACCAGCGCGTGGTAGACCTTCTCGACCGTGCGCTCCTTGAACGCCCGCTTGAGCACCGTGTACGCGTGCTCGCTCTTCGCGACGACCATCAGCCCCGACGTCCCCGCGTCGAGCCGGTGCACGATCCCCTGCCGCTCGGCCGCGCCGGAGGTGGAGATGCGGTAGCCGACGGCCATGAGCGCGCCGACGACGGTCGGGCCGGTCCAGCCGGGCGACGGGTGCGCGGCGACACCGACGGGCTTGTCGATGACGACCAGGTCGTCGTCGTCGTAGACGATGCGCATGCCGGGCACGGGCTCCGCGATGACCTCGACGCTCGACGCCGGTGCCACGTCGGGGATCTCGACCTCGAGCCAGCCGCCCGCGGACAGGCGGTCGGACTTGCCCAGCTCCTTGCCGTCCAGGTGCACCCCGCCGGCCGCGGCGATCTCCGCGGCGCGGGTGCGCGAGAGGCCCAGCAGCCGGGACAGCGCCGCGTCCACCCGCTCGCCGACCAGGCCGTCGGGCACGGGCATCGCCCGCGTGTCAGGCATTCTGCTCGGTCTGCCCGGTCGGCGCGGTGCTCTCGGCCCCGGCCTCGGCGTCCGCCTCGGACCCGTCCTCGGCATCCGTTTCCACGTCGGGCTCGTGGTCGGCCTCGTCCTGGCCGTGGCCGTCGCGGGTGCCGTCGATGTGCACGCCCGTGGCCGCGAGGAACACGACCATCACGGCGGCGACGACGATCGCGATGTCCGCGACGTTGCCCACGAACCAGTGCGCGTACGCGATGAAGTCGACCACGCGCCCGCGGGCCGGCCCCGGCTCGCGGACCCAGCGGTCCACCAGGTTGCCCAGGGCCCCGCCCAGCAGCAGGCCGAGCGCGATCGCCCAGGCCCGCGAGCCGATCCGGCGGCTCGCCCGCACGACGACGACGATCACGACCGTCGCGACGATGGTCAGCAGCCACGTCATCCCCGTGGCGATCGACAGCGCGGCGCCGGGGTTGAACACGAGCTGGAGCCCGAGCAGGTCACCGACCAGCTGGCGCCGGTGGCCGTCCGCGAGGGCGTCCAGCGCCCACGCCTTCGACACCTGGTCGAGGACCAGGACGACGGCCGCGATCGAGAACAGCGCGATCAGCAGGCCGCGTCGACGTGGATGGACCGAGGGCGCGTCGAGACTGTCGTCCGTGGTGGTGGGCACCGCAGGAGTCTACGTGCGCGTCAGCGGCGCTCTTCGCGCTGCTTGCACTCCACGCAGAGGGTGGCCCGGGGGAACGCCTGGAGGCGTGCCTTGCCGATGGCCTTGCCGCAGGACTCGCAGGTGGCGAACGTCCCCGTCGAGATCCGGCTCAGGGCGCGGGTGGTCTGCGCGAGCAGGTCGCGCGTGTTGTTCACCAGCGTGAGCTCCTGCTCACGCTCGAGGGCCGACGAACCCGAGTCGGCCTGGTCGTCGCCGGCGCCGTCACCCGAGTTGCGCAGCAGGTCGGAGAGCTCGGCATCGGCTGCCGCCAGCTCGCCGGTGAGTCGGTCGATGTCGCTGGTGAGCTCCTCCGCCACGTCCTTGACCTCGCGGGCGGTCCACGGCTTCTCGCCGTCGCGCACCGGGAACGTCTTGACGAGCTTCGCGAGCTCCTTGGTGTCCGTGCTGATGTCGACCGTGCTCAGCGCGTCGTTGATGGCCACGAGCGGGCCCCCCTGTCCTCGAAGTCACGTGACTGTATGCGTGCGCAGGCAGGGACACAACACGCCACGCCGGGTGAAACCCGGCGTGGCGCGTGGTGGACAGACGACCTGACCTGTGGTGATGCAGGACGTGCGGGTCCGGCGGGTGGTCGCCGGACGGGTGTGTCAGAGGCCCTGGCCGTCCCCGACCGGCTGCGGCTGGCCCGAGCGGGGCGGCAGAGCGTTGCCCCGGTTGTCGAGGTCGCCGAGCAGGTTCTCGAGGTAGCTCTTCAGGCGGGTGCGGTAGTCGCGCTCGAAGACCCGCAGCTCGTCGATCTTGCGCTCGAGGAGCGACCGCTCCTGCTCGAGMTGGCCGAGCGTGCGCTGCGACGTCTCCTCGGCCTCGCGGACGATGCGGTTGGCCTGGCTCTTCGCCTCGCCCACCAGACGGTCGGACTCCTCCTGGCCGCTGCGCACGTAGTCGTCGTGCAGCTTCTGGGCCAGGGCGAGCATCCCGGTGGCCGACTCGGGCTCGCTCGCCCGAGGGGCGGGCTGCACCGGAGCGACGACCGCGGCCGGCGCAGGCACCGGGGCGGCGACGACGGGTGCGGGAGCCGGGACGGGCTCGGGCGTGGGCTCGGGCTTCGCGGCCGGGGCGGCCTGCTGGGCGCCGGCCCGGCTGAGCTCGGCGATGCGGCGCTCGGCCGCGGCGAGCTTCGTCTTCAGGTCGTCGTTCTCACCCTGCACCTCGCGCAGGGTGTTGACGACCTCGTCCAGGAAGTCGTCGACCTCGTCCTGGTCGTAGCCCTCGCGGAACTTCGTGGCCTGGAACTTCTTGTTCAAGACCTCGTCTGCAGTCAGCAGAGCCATCGTCATCACCTCAGTCGGTAGTGCTCGGTCGGGCCGGCGGCAGTCCACCGACCGCCTCGGGCCACGGTAGCGGAGAATGGGGGGAGCGCACGTCCCTGCGACACGCCCACGGACGGGTGGTTCGTCGGCTCAGAACGAGCTGAGCACGGACATCAGGACGGAACACCCCAGGACGAGCACCAGGAACGCGAGATCGAGCCGCACGTTCCCGATGCCCACGGGCGGCAGGATCCGGCGCAATGCCTTCAGCGGCGGGTCGGTCACCGTGTACGTCCCCTCGGCGATCAGCAGGGCGATCCCCGAGGGCTTCCACTCGCGCGCGAAGAACTGCACCCAGTCGAGGACCAGGCGCACGAGCAGGAGCAGGAAGAAGATCAGGACGACGTAGAACAGCAGTGCGGCGACGAGGTGCACGCGTCAGCTCTGGTTGTAGAAGCCCGCGCGCGTCGGCGGCTCCGCCGCAGGACCCGAGGGCTCGCCGGCCACCTCGACGTGCGCCGGCGAGAGCAGGAACACCTTGCTGGTGACGCGCTCGATCGCGCCGTGCAGGCCGAAGATCAGACCGGCCGAGAAGTCGACCAGGCGCTTGGCGTCGGCGTCGTCCATGTCCGTGAGGTTCATGATCACCGGGGTGCCCTCGCGGAACGCCTCGCCGATCTTGCGCGCGTCGTTGTACGAGCGCGGGTGGATGGTGGTGATGCGGCGCAGCTCACCGGCGACGGACGCCTGCGGCGCGGCCTGGGTGGGCAGCGTCGTGCGCGTCGGCCGGTGCAGCGGCGTGACCTGGGCCTCGTACTCCTGCGGCACCGCGACCTCCTGGTCGTCGAACTCCTCGAGGTACTCCTCGTGCTCCGACCGGTCGTCGGCCAGGCCGAGGTACAGCATCGTCTTGCGCAGCGCTCCGGCCATCGCCTTGGCTCCCTCCCCGGATCTCTCCGGACCACCCCGGAGCCCCACGCCGCCAGTGCGACGACGGTGGGCTCCCTCTGCCGGTCACGCTAGCAACGGGCGCGAACGACGCAGGGTGCGACACGCCCGACAACCTCGGCATTCACCATCGGTCCCCCGGCGCGGGCCGGACGACGCCGGCGAACCGACCCGTCCGCTGCGCACGACGGTACGAGAAGAGCGCCGGGTCCTGCCAGGTGTCCCGCGCGTAGCTGACGACGTGCACCACGCCCGCCCGCCCCAGCACTGCGACCACCCCGGCCGGCAGGTCCAGGGCCGGCGTGCCCCACGCCGTCGTCGCCACGGTCTCCGGCACGGCCGCGACGACCTCGTCCTGCAGCTCGACCGGCACCTCGTACGACTCGCCCGCGATCGCGGGGCCGACGGCCGCGCGGATCCGGCCCGCATCGGCACCGTGCTCGACCATCGCCGCCACGGCCGCCTCGACCACCCCGGCGACCAGGCCGCGCCGGCCGGCGTGCACCGCGGCGACGACCCCCGCCTCGCCGTCGGCCAGCAGCACCGGGACGCAGTCCGCGACGAGCACGGCGACGGCGACGGTCGGGGAGGTCGACACGATCGCGTCCGCCTCGCCGACGGACACCGCGCCGGGACCCGGGGGCGCCGAGAGCACGAGCACGCCGGCGCCGTGCACCTGCGTGACGTAGGCGACGGGTGCGCCCGCCCACCGGTCGAGACGCGCCCGGTTCCGGTCCACGTCCGCGGGCTCGTCACCCACGGAGTAGGACAGGTTCAGCGCGTCGTACGGCGGGCGGCTGACACCTCCGCCGCGGGTGCTGAAGCCGGCACGGACGGCTGCGCCGAGATCGACCTCCACGACGGGCGGGAGGTCGGTCCCGGACTGCATGCCGGCCACGGTCCGGCTACTTGAGGAAGTCCGGGACGTCGAGCTCGTCGCGGTCGCGGCGCGGGGCGTCCTCGGTGAAGATCCGCGGCACCTCGAGCGCTCCCGTGATCGGCGTCGGCTCGGCCTCCGTGGACAGGAAGGCGGGGACGTCGGGCTGGGCCGGGGACGCGGCGCGGTTCTGCGCGTACGAGCCGACCGGGACCAGCTGCTCCTCCGGGTCGAGCACGGGGCGCGGCGTGGGCACCTGGGCGGCCGCGGGAGCGACCTGGCGCGCGGAGTTGCCGCTGACCTGACCGAGCGCCCGCGCGTCGCGGCGCACCGTCGGCGAGCCCGAGTCGAAGCCGGCGGCGATGACCGTCACGCGGACCTCGTCGCCCAGCGCGTCGTCGATGACCGCACCGAAGATGATGTTCGCCTCCGGGTGCGCGGCCTCCTGCACGAGCCGCGCCGCCTCGTTGATCTCGAAGAGCCCGAGGTCCGAGCCGCCCTGGATCGAGAGCAGCACGCCGTGCGCACCGTCGATCGACGCCTCGAGCAGCGGGGACGAGATCGCCATCTCGGCAGCCTGCACCGCGCGGTCGTCGCCCCGGGCGAAGCCGATGCCCATGAGGGCCGAGCCGGCGCCCTGCATGACCGACTTCACGTCGGCGAAGTCGAGGTTGATCAGGCCCGGCGTGGTGATGAGGTCCGTGATGCCCTGGACGCCCGAGAGCAGCACCTGGTCGGCCGAGTGGAACGCGTCGAGCACGGAGACCGAGCGGTCGGAGATCTGCAGCAGCCGGTCGTTCGGGATGACGATGAGCGTGTCGACCTCGGCCCGCAGCGCCTCGATCCCCGTGTCCGCCTGGACGGACCGGCGACGGCCCTCGAAGGTGAACGGTCGCGTGACCACACCGATGGTCAGCGCGCCGAGCGAGCGGGCGATCCGCGCGACGACCGGCGCGCCGCCGGTGCCGGTGCCGCCGCCCTCGCCCGCGGTGACGAAGACCATGTCCGCGCCCCGCAGGACGTCCTCGATCTCGTCCTTGTGGTCCTCGGCGGCCTTCTTGCCCACCTCGGGGTCCGCGCCGGCGCCGAGGCCACGCGTCAGCTCACGGCCGACGTCGAGCTTCACGTCGGCGTCCGACATGAGAAGGGCCTGGGCGTCCGTGTTGACGGCGATGAACTCGACACCCTTGAGGCCGACCTCGATCATGCGGTTCACGGCGTTGACGCCGCCGCCGCCGATGCCGACGACCTTGATGACCGCCAGGTAGTTCTGCGGAGCTGCCACGGTGGGTGCCTCTCGTTCTGTGCCGGTCGCGGCCCTGGGCCACGGGGTCCGGCCACGATGTTCCGGGCCGGCGGTGAAACCTTCACCCTCTACTTGAGGGTTATAGTTATGTCAGGTGCGTTGTCAGTGCGTGACGCTAGGTGTCACCCGGACGGTGTTCAACGACCGCGCCGCGCGTGTCGGGAGTTGACCCCGAAACTCACCTGGTGATCGGCAGCCGGGGCGCCGACACGTCGATGACGGTCGAGCCGGCGGCCGCGGGCGAGGCGCGCAGGGCCGAGAGGACCGCGATCTTCAGCGGGGTCTCGTGCGCGCTCCCCCAGTCGACCTCGACGTTGTCGCGCAGCGTCATGGTCACGGTGTCCTGCGTGTGCGCGGAGACCGCTCCGACCTGCGCGAGCAGGTCCGCCGGCAGCTGCTCGAGCACGCTCAGCACGGCGTTGAGCGTGCGCTTGTCGCCCACGGGCACGTCGACGACCGGCAGTCCCGCGGGCGCGGCGTCGACCCGACCGACCTGCACGCCGTCCATGTCGAGCAGCGCGAACCCCGGCGCGGGGTGCGCGGCGTCCCCGGACGCCTCCGGCACCGCGGCGACAGGCTCGCGCGCGACGAGCACGACGAGCAGGCCGTGCGGCCATGCCCGCGTCACCCGCGCCTCCCGGACCCCGGGCACGTCGAGCACCTCGTCGCGCAGGCGGACGGTGTCCAGGCGCGGCAGCGGCGTGGCGGCGTGGGTGTCGACCACCCCGAGCACCTGGTCGACCGCCACGACGGTCCCCGCGCCCTCCACCACGACCTGGGCCGGCTCCAGCGCGAGCACCGGCGAGATGAACAGCAGCCACCCGAGGGCCGCCACGGCCGCGATCGAGCCGGCGACCAGCACGACCTGCCGCCGGGCGAGGTTGCGTCGGGCGCGGGCGCGCTCGGCGAACCGGGCGACCGAGCTGGTGGAGACGACGGGGGGCGCGACCGGGCCGGCGTAGCGGCGGGCTCCCCCGGCGCTGTAGGTGGTCACCGCGCGACCGAACGTCTCGGCGGCCGGCGCCTTCGGTGTCGCCTTCGTCGGGACCGTGGCCGGACGCGCTGCGCTCGGCTGCGTGGTGCCCGACGGCGCGGTCGGCGGCTTGGCGGCCGACTTCTTCGCGGTCGTCGTCGTGGCCGCCGGTCGGGGGGCGGGAGGTCGCGGAGCGGGCGGTCGTCCCGGCGCGGGGTCCCGCGGCGCCGTCGGACGGGACGGGCTCACGCGCCCGCTCCATGGTCACCGGCACGCTCAGCACGCACGGCGAGCTCGTCGAGCACCACGGACGCCAGCTGGGTCACGTCCCCCGCGCCCACCGTGAGCAGCAGGTCGCCCGGACCGGCGGCGGCCGCGACCGCACGGGCGGCGTCGAGCCTGTCGGCGACGAACGTCGCCTTGCCGGGGGTCGGCACCCGGTCGACGATCAGCGCGCCCGTCACCGACGGGTCCGGGTCCTCCCGGGCGGCGTACACGTCGCTCACCACGACCACGTCGGCCAGGTCGAGGGCGGCGCCGAACTCGGCCGCGAACGCGCGGGTGCGCGAGTAGAGGTGGGGCTGGAACAGCACGAGGACGTGCCCGTCGCCCGCCACGGACCGCGCGGCGCGCAGCACGGCCGCGACCTCGGTCGGGTGGTGGGCGTAGTCGTCGACCACCCGCACGCCGTCGGCGCTGCCCCGGTCCTCGAACCGGCGGCCCGTGCCGCGGAACTCGCCGAGGCCCGCGGCCGCGTCGTCGACGCCGAGCGCCCGCACCGCGGCCCAGGCGGCGGCGGCGTTCAGCGCGTTGTGCGCACCGGGGACGGCCAGGCGGACCGTCGTCGCGAGGTCGCCGGCCCGCAGCTCGAAGGCCCACCGGTCACCGTCGGCGACCAGGTCGCCGACGCGGACGTCCGCGTCGGGCGAGGTGCCGTAGGTGACCACGGCGACGTCCCGCGCCGCGAGGTCGTCCTGCACGCGCTCGACCAGCCGCACGGCTCCCGCGTCGTCCGCGCAGGCCACGAGCGTCCCGCCGGTCCGGATACGGCCGGCGAACGCGACGAACGCGTCCTCGAACGCCTCCGCCGAGCCGTAGTGGTCGAGGTGGTCGGGCTCGACGTTGGTGACGACCGCGACGAGCGGCGCGTAGGCGAGGAACGAGCCGTCGGACTCGTCGGCCTCCGCGACGAACGCCGCCCCCGCCCCGGCTCGACCCCCGCCGAGCGGGCCGTCGGCGGAGAAGACGGTGCCGCCGATCGCGAAGGAGGGGTCCGCGCCCGCGTGCAGCAGGACGGTCGCCACCATCGCCGACGTGGTGGTCTTGCCGTGCGCGCCGGCGACCGCGACCGCGTCCCGGTCGACCATGAGCGMSGCSAGKGCCTCGGASCGGTGCAGCACCCGCAGGCCMCGSTCSCGSGCRCGGGCGAGCTCSGGGTTGGACTCCCGGACSGCCGACGAGACGACGACCGTGTCGACGCCGTCGACCAGCCCGGCGTCATGACCCACGTGCACGTCCACGCCGGCCGCCCGCAGCGCAGGMAGCGCCGGACCGTCCGCGCTATCGGACCCGCTGACCACCAGCCCGCGGGCGGCGAGCAGCGTGGCGATCGCCGACATGCCAGCGCCACCGACACCGATGAGGTGCACGCGGCCGAGGTCGGCGGGGCGCAGCACGGACGTCACGGGAGCTCCGCCTCGATCAGCCGGGCCACGCGCGCCGCGGCGTCGCGGACGCCAACGCTCGCCGCCGCCCGGCCCATGCGCTCGCGCGTCTCGGCCGCAGCGTCCCCGACCAGCAGGACCGGCAGGTGCGCGCGGATCCAGGCGGGGTCGAGGTCGGCGTCGTCCACCAGGAGGCCGCCGCCCGCCGCGACGACGGAGGCGGCATTGAGCCGCTGCTCGCCGTTGCCGACGGGCAGGGGCACGTAGATCGCGGGGATGCCGAGCGCCGCCTGCTCGCACACGGTGCCGGCACCGGAGCGCCCGACGACCACGTCCGCCACGGCCAGCGCGAGGTGCATCTCGGTCAGGTACTCGCGCACGTGGTAGCGCTCGGCCCCGGGGACGCCGTCGAGGGCTGCGCGGACGGCGTCGGCCTTGCCGGCACCCGTCAGGTGCAGGACCTGGACGCCGGCGGCGAGCAGGTCCGCGGCCGCGCCGGCCACGGCCGTGTTCACGCTGACCGCGCCGAGCGAGCCGCCGGTGACCAGCAGCGTCGGCAGCGCGGGGTCGAGCCCCAGCTCRGCCGCGGCGGCGGCCCGGGTGCCCACCGGGTCGGCCGCGAGCTGCTGCACCAACCGGGCGACGGGCGCACGCAGCGGGAGGCCGGTGACCTGCCCGCCGCGCAGCGCGGTGCCCGGGAACGTCACGGCGACCGACTTCGCCCAGCGGGCGCCGAGCCGGTTGGCCAGGCCCGGGCGCGCGTTCTGCTCGTGGATGACGACGGGGACGCCCCGGCGGCGGGCCGCGAGGTACGCGGGCGTCGCCACGTACCCGCCGAAGCCCACCACGACCTGCGCGCCCGACTCGTCGATCGCCACCCCGGCGGCACGGACCGCGTCGCGCAGCCGCCACGGCAGCCGGAACCAGTCGAGGGTCGGGCGGCGCGGCAGCGGGACGCGCGGCACCACCGCGAGCGGCAGCCCGTGCTCGGGCACCAGGCGCGCCTCCAGCCCCTGGGTGGTGCCCAGGACCGTCAGGCGGGCGTTCGGGTGCCGCCGCAGGAGCTCGTCGGCGACCGCGAGCAGGGGGTTGACGTGGCCCGCGGTGCCACCGCCGGCAAGGAGCACGGCGGGCACGGTCGGGACCGGTCGTGCGTCAGCCACGGGACCGCCCGATGACGGCCAGCGACCGGCGCACCACGGACGGCCGCGCGGCGAGCGCCTCCGCGGCGCCCGGTTCCGAGCGCGCGAAGGCGATGAGCACGCCGAGGGCAGCCATGGTCATGATCAGCGCCGAACCACCGGCCGAGACCAGCGGGAGCGGGACGCCGATGACCGGCGCGAGCCCGATGACGACCGCGACGTTGACCAGCGCCTGGCCGATGATCCAGCACAGGATCGCCCCGGTGGTGATCTGCACGAACGGGTCCGGGTGGCGGCGGATCACGCGGATCATCGCGAAGGCCAGCAGGCCGAAGAGCCCGAGCACCAGCAGCGTCCCGATGAGCCCGAGCTCCTCGCCCAGGATCGCGAAGATGAAGTCGTTGTGCGCGGCCGGCAGGTACGACCACTTCTCGCGGCTCTCCCCCAGCCCCAGGCCGCCCCAGCCGCCGCTCGCCAGGCCCCAGCCGCCGTGCAGGGTCTGGTAGCAGGCGGTCGCGACGTCGCACTGGTCCGAGAGCCACGACGTGATCCGGTCCGTGCGGTTCTTGCTGGTGACCGTGAGCAGAGCGGTGAGCCCGCCGGCCAGCAGCGCCGCGAACCCGAACATCCGCATGGGCACCCCGGCGACGAACAGCGCGCCCGCCACCAGCATGATCAGGACGAGGGCGGTGCCCAGGTCGTGCCCGGCGAGGACCACGAGGATCGCGAGGCCGGCCACCGGGACCGCCGGGATCAGGGCGTGCTTCCACTGGCGCAGCAGGGGCAGCTTGCGGGCGAGCACGGCGCCGAGCCAGACGGCGAGGGCGAGCTTGATGGTCTCGGACGGCTGCGCGGAGAAGCCACCGACGCACACCCAGTTCTGGTTGCCGCCGGCGCCGCAGCCGAGCGGCGTGAACACCGTGAGCTGGAACAGGATGGCGAACGCCAGGGCGGGCCACGCGATGGTCTGGAAGAACCGCACCGGCGCGCGCGAGAGCCCGAACAGGATCGGCAGGCCGATCAGCGCGAACTTCGCCTGGTCGAGGAAGACCGCGTACGGCGAGTGCCCGTCGTCCAGGGACTCGACGCTCGAGCTCGACAGGACCATGACCAGGCCGATCACGAGCAGCAGGGCCGTCGCGCCGAGCAGGACGTAGTAGCTGGTGACCGCGCTGTTCCACTGGCCGAGCAGCGAGCCGGTGCTGGTACCCGGCTCGTCAGCGCGCTCGTTCGGGGGCAGCCGCGGGCGGCCGGTCGTCGCGGTCATCGGTCCCCCAGTGCGTGCACGGCTGCGGCGAACTCCTCACCCCGCGCGGCGTACGACGTGAACTGGTCCATCGAGGCGCAGGCGGGGGCGAGCAGCACCGTGGTCGCGTCGCCCACGGGTGCCGCGGCGGCGAGCCGTCGGGCCTCGTGCACGGCGCGGGTCATCACCGGGCCAGTCTCACCGGCGTCGACCTCGACCACGGGGACCTCGGGTGCGTGTCGGGCGAGAGCCTCACGCAGCGGCGCCCGGTCCACCCCGATGAGGACGACGGCCTTGAGGCGGTCCCGCCGTGCCGCCACGAGCTCGTCGAACTGCGCCCCCTTGGCCAGGCCGCCCGCGATCCAGACGACGCTGCCGGGCGCGAACGCGCCGAGGGCGGCCGACGCCGCGTGGGCGTTCGTGGCCTTCGAGTCGTCGACGTAGGCCGCCCCGTCGACCACGGCGACCGTGGCCAGCCGGTGCGCCCCGGGCCCGTACGCGCGCAGGCCCGCCCGGATCGCCGCCGGGGCGACGTCGTGCGCCAGAGCGAGGGACGCGGCGGCGAGCGCGTTCGCGACGACGTGCGGCGGCACCGTGCCGTCGGGGCCGGCCAGCTGCGCCAGGTCGTCGAGCGTGCCCAGCTCGGCGGCGTGCGTGTGCCGGAGCCGGGAGAACCCGCGGTCCACCAGCACGTCCTCCACGAGCCCGACCTGCCCGACCAGCGGCGTGCCCAGCGTGAAGCCCACGGCGACGGCACCGTCCTCGACGTCCGCCTCCCGCACGAGGTGCTCGGTCACGGGGTCGGCCAGGTTGTACACGCACGCCACCTGCGCGTGCTCGAAGATGCGTCCCTTGTCGGCCGCGTACGCATCCAGCGACCCGTGCCAGTCGAGGTGGTCGGGCGCGACGTTGAGCACCGCGGCGGCCTGCGCCGACATCGAGTGCGTGAAGTGCAGCTGGAAGCTCGACAGCTCCACCGCCAGGACGTCCACGGTCGGGTCCGTCGCGGCGAGCACCACGGGGGTGCCGACGTTGCCGACCGCGACCGCGTTCTCGCCGCCCGCGCGCAGGATCGACTCGAGCATGCCGACGGTCGTGGTCTTGCCGTTGGTCCCGGTCACGGCGAGCCAGGGCGCGGGTCCGCCCCCCGACGCGCGGTCGAYGCGCACGTGCCACGCCAGCTCGACCTCGCTCCACACCGGCAGGCCGCGCTCCAGGGCTGCGGCGATCAGCGGGTGGTGGGGCGGGAGGCCGGGCGAGGCGACGACCAGGTCGGCCCGCTCCAGCACCGTGCCCGCGAGCAGCTCGGCGGAGCCGATGACGTCGTCCGCGCGGTCGTCGACGGGCACCACGCGCGCACCACGGGAGGCCAGCACCTCGACCGCGGCGCGGCCGGACACGCCCTGCCCGGCGACCACCACGAGGGCGCCCTCCAGCACGAGCTCGGACACCTAGCCGGCCACCCACTCGGCGTAGAAGATGCCGACGCCGAGCGCGACGAAGAGCCCGGCGATGATCCAGAACCGGATGACGATCGTCACCTCACCCCAGCCCGAGAGCTCGAAGTGATGATGCAGCGGTGCCATCTTGAACACCCGTTTACCGGTCATCTTGAAGAAGCCGATCTGGATGACGTCCGAGAGCACCTCGAGCACGAACAGGCCACCGATGATCGCGGCGAGGATCTCGGTGCGGGACATGATCGACAGGCCGGCCAGCGCGCCGCCGAGGGCGAGCGAGCCGGTGTCGCCCATGAAGATCTTGGCGGGGCTGGCGTTCCACCACAGGAACCCGAAGCACGCGCCCGTGATGGCGGCCGCGATGACCGCGAGGTCGAGCGGGTCCCGGGTCTCGTAGCAGCGGGGGCCGGCGCTCGCGAGGAACTGGCAGCTCTGGTTGAACTGCCACACCCCGACGATGACGTACGCGCCGAACACGATGAGCGAGACGCCGGTGGCCAGACCGTCGAGCCCGTCGGTGAGGTTGACCGCGTTGGACCACGCCGTGATCAGGAAGTTCGCCCAGACGACGAACAGGATGATCCCCAGCGTCACGCCCCAGAACGCCAGGTCCAGGTTGGTGTCGCGGATGAACGAGATGTGGGTCGAGGCCGGCGTGCGGAACTTCTCGTTGGGGAACTGCAGGGCAGCGACCGCGAAGGTCACGCCGACGACGCCCTGCCCGAGGATCTTCCAGCGGGCCTTGAGCCCGAGGCTGCGCTGCCGCGAGATCTTGATGAAGTCGTCGAGGAACCCGACCACCCCGAGCCCGGTCATGAGGAACATGACGAGGACGGCCGACGCGCTGGGCACCGTGCCGGTGGCGACGAGGCCGCCCAGCCAGCCGATCAGGGTGGCCGCGATGATGACGACGCCGCCCATGGTCGGGGTGCCGCGCTTGGTGAAGTGCGCGGTCGGGCCGTCCTGCCGGATGAACTGGCCGTACTGCTTGTGCACCAGGTACCGGATGAACAGGGGCGTGCCCAGCAGCGCGATGAGCATCGCGAGGCCGCCGGAGATGAGGAGCGCCTTCACCGGGCGCCCCCCTCGACGAGCGCGTCGCCCAGCTTCCACAGGCCGGCGCCGTACGACGACTTGACCAGCACGACGTCGCCGGGCCGCAGCTCGCTCTCGAGGAACGCGGTGGCCACGGCCAGGTCGTCGGCGAGCACCACCTCGTCGCCCCAGGAGCCCTCGTGGTTGGCCCCGTCGCGGATGGCGCGCGCGCCGTCGCCCACGACCACGGTCAGGCCGATGTTGAGACGGACGCAGAGGCGGCCGATGGCGTCGTGCGCCTCCCGCGCACCGGGGCCGAGCTCGAGCATCTCGCCCAGCACCGCGATGGAGCGACGGTCCCGCCCGGCCAGCACGGCCAGGGCCTTGAGCGCCGCGCGCATCGAGTCCGGGTTCGCGTTGTACGAGTCGTCGACGACGGTCACGCCGTCGGGGCGCTCCACCACGTGCATCCGGTGCGGGCTGAGCACGTCGGCGTCGCTCAGGCCGGCGGCCACCTGGTCGAGGTCGAGCCCGACCGCGAGGGCCGCGGCCGCGGCGCCGAGCGCGTTGTGCACGTGGTGCTCCCCGACCAGTCGGAGCGTGACCTGCGCCGAGCGCTCCACGGCGCCGCGCTCGACGAGCGTGAAGGTGGCCCGGCCGGACCGGTCCAGTCGCACGTCGCGGACACCGACGGTCGCCTCGGGTGCCGCGCCGAACGTCACGACGTCCCCCGGCGCCAGCGAGGCCATCGCCGACACCCGCGGGTCGTCGGCGTTGAGCACCGCGACGCCGTCGGACACCAGGCCCTGCACGATCTCGGCCTTGGCCACGGCGACGGCCTCGATGCCGCCGAAGCCGCCGAGGTGCGCCTGCCCGACGATGAGCACCACGGCCACGTCGGGCGGCGCGATGTCCGTGAGGTAGGTCAGGTGCCCGGGCCCGCTGGCGCCCATCTCGAGCACGAGGAACCGGGTCGACTCGTCGGCGCGCAGCACGGTCAGCGGCAGCCCGATCTCGTTGTTGAACGAGCGGACGGGCGCGATCGTCGGTCCGACGCTGCCGCACAGCTGCGCGAGCAGGTCCTTGGTCGTCGTCTTGCCGACGGAGCCGGTGATGCCGACGACCCGCAGGTCGCTGCCGCCGGGCTCGTGCGAGGCCTCGCGCAGCCGCTCGAGCACCACGCGGGCGAGGTCGCCCAGCGCCTTCTCGACGTCGGTCACGACGACGCTGGGCAGCACCGCGCCGCCGCTGCCGACGACGTCGCGGGCTGCGAGCACGAGCGCGGCGCCCCCGGCGACCGCGACGGCGGCGTAGTCGTGGCCGTCGACGTGCTCGCCGGGCAGCGCGACGAAGAGGCCGCCGGTCACGTCGTCGCGCGAGTCGACGACGACCGGGCCGCTGACGACGAGCGCCGGGTCCGTCGCCGCGGAGCCGCGCAGCACGCCACCGGTCGCGGCCGCGATCTCGGCCGCGGTGAGGGCGATCACGCGTGCTGCTCCTGACGGGCGAGGCGTGCCGCGATCAGCACGTCACGGTCGTTGTAGCGGTGGAACACGCCGGCGATCTCCTGTGTCGGTTCGTGGCCCTTGCCCGTGATGATCACGGTGTCCTGCTCGGCGGCGAGGTCGAGGGCGTCGCGGATGGCCTGCGCGCGGCTGGTGGCCTCGTGCACGTCGACCATGTCCGGGCGTTGCACCCGGACCCCGTCGAGGATGGCGGACCGGATGGCCGACGGCTCCTCGGAACGCGGGTTCTCGTCCGTGACGACGATCACGTCGGCCAGGCGCGCGGCGATCTCGCCCATGATCGGGCGCTTGCCCTGGTCCCGGTCGCCGTCGGAGCCGAACACGATGACGAGGCGGCCCGGCGTGATCGGGCGCACCGCGTCGAGCGCCAGGACGAGCGCGTCGGGCGTGTGCGCGTAGTCGACGATGGCGAGCGGGAAGCCGTCGCCGCGCTCGATGACCCGCTCCATCCGGCCCGGGATCTCGTGGGCCAGCGCGACGGCGGCGATCGCCTGGTCGAGGTCCACGCCCGCCGCGTGCGCGAGCACGATGGCCAGGGCCGCGTTGGAGACGTTGACCAGACCCGGCAGCGGGCTGGTGGCCACGTGCTCGACGCCGTCCGGCCCACGCAGCGTGAAGCTCGACCCGACGCCGTCCAGGCCGATGTCCGCGGCGGTGACAGCCCAGTCCGCGTCCGCGCCCTCGGGCTCACCGACATGCGTGGCCAGCGACTCGACGGGGATCGGGGACTCCGCGGCCAGCCGTCGGCCCCACTCGTCGTCGACCACGACCACGCCGCGGCGCGCCTGACCGCGCGCGAACAGCCGGGACTTGTCCCGGAAGTAGCCCTCCATGTCGCCGTGGAAGTCGAGGTGGTCGCGCTGCAGGTTGGTGAAGCCGACGACGTCGAACGTCAGCCCGTGGACGCGGCCCAGCGCGAGGGCGTGCGACGAGACCTCCGTGGACATCGCGGTCGCGCCGCGCTCCACGGCCACCGCGAGGATCGCCTGCAGCGCCGGCGCCTCGACCGTCGTGCGCGGGCTCTCGACCGCGTCCGGCCCGATCCGCAGCTCGACGGTGCCGAGCACCGCGGTCGTCGCGTGCGCGGCCCGCAGCGCGGCGTCGAGGAAGTACGTCGTGGTGGTCTTGCCGTTGGTCCCCGTGACGCCGACCGTGACCAGCCGCTCGCCCGGGGCGTCGTGCGCCCACGCAGCCACCGGGCCGGCGATCGCCCGGGGGTCGTCCGCGACCAGGACGGCGACCGCGTCGGTCAGGCCGGCGGACTCCAGGTGGGTCAGGCCGGCCTCGTCCGTGAGCACGGCCACAGCGCCGGCGTCGACCGCCTGGCCCGCGTACGTGGCGCCGTGCACCTTGAAGCCGGTGACGGCGACGAACACGTCACCGGGCTCCACGTCGCCGCTGGCGAGCGTCACGCCGGTCAGCAGGGCGTCGTCGGCCACCGGGACACCGTGGGTGACCAGGGAGAACGTCTCGACGAGGTCGGCGACCCGATGGGCCGCGGGATGCAGCGGGCGCATCCGAGCGGGGGTCGTCATGGGGAGAATCTACCCCGGGCGGCACTCTCGGCCTCCCGGCCTGTGCGGTTCACCACGTCGTGGGGAAGAGCGTCCCCACGGTGCCGGACGGGGCGACGCCGAGCTCGCTGAGCGTGTACCCGGCCACGTCCGAGAAGACCGGGGCGGCGACCGTGCCGCCGTAGATCGACGACCTCGGGTTGTGCAGGATCACCGCGACGGCGATGCGCGGGTTGTCGGCGGGCGCGACGCCGATGAACGACGCCGTGATGCCCTGCACGCCGCCCACCCAGTTCTGCGCGGTACCCGTCTTGCCGGCCACCTGGTAGCCGGGGATCGCGGCGCTGGACCCCGTGCCGTCGTCGACCACGCTCTGCATCATCGTCAGCACCGTCTTCGCCGTCTCCGCCGAGACCACCTGGGTCTTCGCGGCCGGCGCGACAGGCGTGTAGACGCCGTCGGGCGACGTCCAGCCCTTGATGATGTGCGGCTGCACGCGCACGCCGCCGTTGGCGATGGTCTGGAACACCTGGGTCGCCTGGATCGCGGTCACCGACACGGACTGGCCGAACAGCACGGCGAACTTGTCGCGCCGCTGCCAGGTGTCGACCGGGTGCAGGATGCCGTTCGACTCCCCCGGCATCTCGATCCCGGTCTTGGCCCCGAACCCGAACTTGGCGAGGTAGTCGTACCGCGTCTGCACGGGCAGGTTCTGGCCGATCATCACGGTGCCGGTGTTGGAGGACTCGGCGAGCACGCCGGTCGTCGTGAGCGGCAGCACGCCGTGCTCGTGGGAGTCCTTGAACGTCTCGTGGCCGTCGGGCGAGTACGTGTACGGCACCGACCACTGCGAGAGCGGGGTCGCGATGTTGTTCTCGAGGATCGCGGACATCGTGATGACCTTGCCGGTCGAGCCGGGCTCGAAGACGTCCGAGACCGCGCTGGACAGCGAGCCCGACGCCTCCCCGGGGTGGTTCGGGTCCACCGAGCCGGAGTCCGCCAGCGCGTAGACCTCGCCGGTCTTGGTGTCCATGACGATCAGCGACCCGGAGTCGGCGCCGGTGGCGGCCACCTGGGCGTCGAGCGCCGACTGGGCCTTCCACTGCACGTCCGACAGCAGCGTGAGCTGGACCGAGTCACCCTGCCGCGCCGGGGTGTCCTTGGTGTACCCGCCGGGGATCGCCTGCCCCTTGCGCCCGCTCTCGTACGTCTCGCTGCCGGCCGTGCCGGTGAGGCGCGGGTTGAGCGACGCCTCGAGGCCGGCCAGGCCGACGCCGTTGGAGTTGACGAAGCCGATGACGTTCCCGGCGAGCGTGTTGTTGGGGTAGACGCGCTCGGCCACCCGGTCGACGTTCACGCCGCTCAGGCCCAGCTTGCGGACCTCGCGGGCGACCTCGGGCAGCACGCCCTTGCGGATGTACACGAACTGACGGTCGCCCACCAGGGAGCCGCCCAGCTCGGCGGCGTTCATGTCGAGCAGCGGCGCGAGCACGGCCGCGACCCCCGCGGCGCCGTCCGGGACCGGCGGGTTGACCGTCCCCGTGAACGTGGCGACGAGCCGCTGGTTCACCGAGATGTCGTAGCGCTCGACCGACGTCGCCAGGGGGTTGCCCTCGGCGTCCGTGATGTCGCCGCGCCCGCCGAGCATCGCCACGGAGATGAGCCGGGAGTTGCGCGCCTGCTCGGCGATGCTGGCGCCGCGCAGCCCCTGGACGTAGACCAGGCGCCCGCCGAAGACGGCGAGCGCCAGCACGATCAGGGCGGTGAGCAGGGCCATGCGGGCGCGGGAGCCCGGCTGGACCGGTCCGGCCGGTGGCCTGCCGCCGCGGGTGCCGCGGGACCCGGGGTTGCGGGGCTTTCCGGGCGGCACGACGACGGTCGGCGGGCCGCCCTGCGTGCGCTGCCGCGGGACGGTCGTGCCGGCGGCCCGGTTGGAGGGCGCGGTGCGGGCGCGCGTGCGCTCCACCGGTGTCGTCATCCGCCCGCTCCGGCCGGCTCGGGTGCGCCCTGCACGCTGCCGTCCGAGAGCCGCAGCCAGCCCGTGCCGTTGGTCGGCACCATCCCCAGCGCGGCCGCGGACGCCGCGAGCTGGGTGGGCGACGCCTTGGCGTCGAGCTGCGCGGTCAGGTCCTGCGCGTCCTGGTCGAGCCGGCCCAGCTCGTTCGACAGGTCGTACTTGGCGTACGCGCTCGCCGCCATGGAGGTGTTGAGGAGCAGCGCGGACAGGAGCGCGCCGGCGAGGACAGCCATGCAGGCAAGGATGAACGGAACTCGCGTCCTGGCGTGCTCCGGCGCGCGGACGACGCGAAGTCGGGGTGCGGGTGCACTTGTCGGGCGCGGGCGGGCCGGGGCCGGGTACGCGGTTGCTCGGGCAGCGGACTGGGCGCTCATGCTGCCCTCCTTCCGGTCTGGCGGGGCTTGAGGTGGTCGGGCGTGGGACGGACGCGTTCGGCGGCGCGGAGCCGGACGGACTGCGACCTCGGGTTGTGCGCCAGCTCGGCCTCGTCGGCCTCCTCGGCGCCCCGGGTCACCAGGCGCAGGAACGGCGCGTGCGTCTCGGGCTCGACCGGCAGGTCGGGCGGTGCGCTGGACGTGGCGCCGACGGCGAGCGCGCGCTTGACCGCCCGGTCCTCCAGCGAGTGGTAGGACTCGACGACGATCCGGCCGCCGACCGCGAGCGCCTCGATCGACTGCGGCAGCGCGCGCTCGAGGACCTCGATCTCGCCGTTCACCTCGATCCGCAGCGCCTGGAACGTGCGCTTGGCGGGGTTGCCCCCGGTCTTGCGGGTCGCGGCCGGGATGTTGGCCCGCACGATGCTCACCAGCTCGCCGGTGCGCTCGAGCGGCCGCCGGGCACGCTGGGCGACGATCGCGCGGGCGATGCGCGGCGCGAACCGCTCCTCGCCGTAGACCCGCAGGATCCGGGCCAGGTCGCGCTCGTCGTAGGTGTTGAGCACGTCCGCGGCCGTCTGCCCGGTCGTCGCGTCCATCCGCATGTCGAGCGGGGCGTCGGCCGAGTAGGAGAAGCCGCGCTCGCGCTCGTCGAGCTGCAGCGACGACACGCCGAGGTCCATGAGGACGCCCTGGACGTTGGGGATGCCCAGCCGGTCCAGCACGTCGTTGATCTCGTCGTAGATGGCGTGCACGCCGGTGAACCGGTCGCCGAACGGGGCCAGCCGGCGGCCCGCCAGCTCGAGCGCCTGGGTGTCGCGGTCGAGGCCGACCACCCGGACGTGCGGGAACGCCTGCAGGACGCCCTCGGTGTGCCCGCCCATGCCGAGCGTGGAGTCGACCATCACCGGGCGCTCGACGTCGAACGCCGGGGCCAGCAGGTCGAGGCAGCGCTGCAGCAGCACCGGGGTGTGCCGGGA
This sequence comes from Cellulomonas sp. P5_C6, assembly GCF_054049635.1. NCBI lineage: Bacteria > Bacillati > Actinomycetota > Actinomycetes > Micrococcales > Cellulomonadaceae > Cellulomonas > Cellulomonas sp. P5_C6. The sequence continues at coordinate 23,434 of NZ_JBFULZ010000018.1, forward strand.
GGCGGCGTCGGACGACGTGTGCCCAGGCGTGTTCTCGGTCATCGCTGCTCCCCTCCCCAGGTGGCACGGAATTGGTCAGGCGGCCCCTCCGCCGTCCGACCAGATCCCCCACCGACCCTCTGCCACCGGGGAAGTGCGGCAGAGATTCGGGAGGAGGTCTCACCGGGCGGCCCGTGCGGGCCAGTGCGCTAGAAGGGACCGTTCGGGAAGACCTCCTCCGCGGTGTCGGCGTAGCCGGCCTCCTGCTCGGCCAGGTACGTCTCCCACGCGGTGAGGTCCCAGATCTCGACCCGGGTGCCGGTGCCGATGACGGCGACGTCGCGCTCGAGCCCCGCGTACTTGCGGAGCATCGGCGGGATGGAGATGCGCCCCTGGCGGTCCGGCAGCTCGTCGCTGGCGCCCGACAGGAACACACGCAGGTAGTCGCGGGCCTGGCGGCTGGTGACCGGGGCCTGGCGCAGCTGGTCGTGCATGCGGCGGAACTCGTCGACGGGAAGCAGGAACAGGCACCGCTCCTGGCCACGGGTCATCACGAGGCCCGGAGCCAGCTGGCCGCGGAACTTGGCCGGAAGGATGAGCCGCCCCTTGTCGTCCAGGCGCGGCGTGTACGTCCCGAGGAAGGGCGCGAAGGAGCTGAAGACGCCGGACGACGACTCATGCGACACCCCGCCTCCCTCCGCTCCTCCGACGCGAGACTCCCTGCCTCACCACGTGCCTCCACGGTACTCCACTTCACTCCACCCGCCACGTGACGGACGCACGATTCACCCGATCGAAGGTGTAAAAGCCCAGGTCAGAATCGGTGGGGCGAAGTGGAGGGATCCAGCGGCCCGGGGCCCCGCCGGGGCGTGTCGAGGGGCGTGCGGGCGCCGTGATTCCGGATCGACCGGACGAATCGCCCGGTCGCGGCGGTGCGACGGCGCTCCGCCGGGTGGGTGGTGGAGCGAAGTGGGGGCGCTGTGGGCGATGAACAACGCGCGCCCGACCTTTAGGCTCGGACGCAGTTCCGCCAAAGGAGGCGTCATGCTGCAGGCAGTCCCGTCGTCGAGCGAGCTCGAGGACGTCGTCGAGACCACGCTACGGATGCGTGCCGCGGTCGAGGGTGTGGTGACCGGCCGGCCCGAGCTGGTGCGGGTCACCGTCGCCGTGCTGCTCGCCGAGGGGCACCTGCTCCTCGAGGACGTGCCGGGCGTCGGCAAGACCACTCTCGCCAAGGCGCTGGCCAAGACCATCGACTGCACCGTGGGGCGGATCCAGTTCACGCCGGACCTGCTGCCGTCGGACCTGACCGGCGTCAACATCTTCCGGTCGCAGACGCACGAGTTCGAGTTCCGGCCCGGCCCCGTCTTCGCGCACGTGGTCATCGGCGACGAGATCAACCGCGCCTCGCCCAAGACCCAGTCCGCGCTGCTCGAGTGCATGCAGGAGGCGCAGGCGACCGTCGACGGGCGCACCTATCCCCTGCCGCGTCCGTTCCTCGTGGTGGCCACGCAGAACCCCGTGGAGATGGAGGGCACGTACCCGCTGCCCGAGGCCCAGCGCGACCGGTTCATGGCGCGACTCACGGTCGGCTACCCGAGCATCGAGTCCGAGCTGGACATGCTCGACCTGCAGGAGACGTCCGACCCGCTGGACACCCTGCGACCGGTGACCGACGCCGCGCAGGTCAAGGCCCTCATCGAGACCACCCGCCGCTTGTTCGCGGCACCCGCGGTCAAGCGTTACGTGGTCGATCTGGTGACCGCCACGCGTGAGGACCAGGGCCTGCGGCTCGGTGCGTCCCCGCGCGCGGCGATCCAGCTGCTGCGGGCGGCCAAGGCGCTCGCCGCCATGGACGGCCGCGACCACGTGCTCCCCGACGACGTCCAGCAGCTCGGCGTGCCGGTGCTCGCGCACCGCCTGCTGCCCAGCACGGAGTCCCGGCTGTCCGGGCGCAGCACGTCCGACATCGTCACCGACATCCTCGACCGGATCCCGCTGCCCTCGGCGGCGGGCACCGCGCGCTCCCGACGCGCGATCTGATGCGACTGCGACCCACCCCCCGCGGCTGGGCGATCGGCGTCGCCGGCATCGCCGCGCTGCAGCTCGGCGTGGTGCTCGGCGCGGTCGACCTGGTGCGCATCGGCACGCTCGCGCTCCTGCTCGTGGTGGGGGCCGCGGTCGGCGTCGGCCTGCTCGACCCCGGTCGCGGGAAGCACCGGCTCAACGTCCAGCGTCGCGCGACTCCCAACCCGGTCCACGCGGGCGACGAGGCGCAGATCGAGGTCACGATCTCGGCGACCGATCCCGCGGCGCGCGTCCGGCTGGCCGGGCTGAAGTTCGCCGAGCAGGCGGCCACGGAGCTCTCCGGTGGCCGCCCGCTGCGCGCGCGCGTCAGCCGGGCGCCCCGCAAGGTCACCGTCAGCTACGCGGTGCAGGCGGCCCGGCGCGGGCGCTGGCCGCTCGGCCCGCTGGTGGTGACGCGCAGCGACCCGTTCGGGGTGGTCCGCACGTCGGCGACGCTGGGCGAGCAGGCCGAGGTGTCGGTCTGGCCCGCGGTGGTGCCTCTGCCGACGCCCAGCGACGTCCTGGTGGGCGAGCCCGACCGCGTCGCACTGGGGGCACGGACGCCGTCGACGGACGACGCGTCGCTGCGCGACTACCGCGAGGGCGACGACCTGCGGCGCGTGCACTGGAGCAGCAGCGCCCGCAAGGGCGCGCTCATGGTCCGCTCCGACGAGCGGGCCGGCATGCGCCCGGTGTCCGTGCTGCTCGACCTTCCCGCGAAGGTGGCCAACCTCGAGTGGTCGATCTCGCTGGCCGCCTCGATGTCGCTGGCCATGCTCGACGGCGGCCACCCCGTGCGGCTCGTCAGCGGCCTGCGCGACGACGCGTCGCCCTACCCGCTCTCGTTCGTGCACAACCGGACAGGCCCGGGTGCGCGCAACGCGGTGCTCGACCGCACCATCGACCTCGAGTCGCCCCGCACCTCCGCGATCGGCGAGGCGGAGCTCGTCTCGGCCGCGCACCTCCTGCAGACGACGGACGCGGGCGGCGAGATCGTCCTCGCGGTCCTCGGCCCCCTCGGCGCGGCGGCACGKGCCGCGCTSGCGCACGTCGCCGACRMCGCSCAGGCCTGGGCCGTCGTCCGSGCSGACACSCCSGCGCASGAGGCSGAGGCCGAGCACACSATCAAGGCGCTGCGCCGGGCCGGCTGGCGGGCCTGCCGCGTGACGCCGGGCGAGCCGATCGTCGACTGCTGGCTGCGGCTCCTGGGGTCGGCGCAATGACCGGGCGTCCGCAGCGCATCCCCCGAGGCCCGCGCTCCGTCCTGGGGTCCGCCCTCTGCGCCGCCGCGACCTGCGCGAGCCTGTACGCGCTCACCGGCCTGATCGAGCGCGGCGGCTGGCTCACCGCGACCTGGGCCATCGTGCTGGTCGTCGCCGCGATCRTCATCGGCGTACGCGCCGTGACCCGCTCCTGGTGGGCGCCCACGCTGGCCGGCACCGTGGTCGCCGTCGGCATCATCCTGGTCCGSTACGGCGCGCCCCCCGGACGGCTGCAGGTGCTGCCCGACACCGGCTCGCTCGACCGCACGCTGACCGCCGCGCACGAGGGCGTCGCCGTCATCAACGCCTCGCTCGTGCCGATGGCCGGCGTCCGGCCCGCCGAGCTGCTCGTCGTCGTCGGCGCGGTCGCCGTCTTCCTCCTCGCCGACCTGGTCGCGATCGGGCTCGGCCTGCCGGCGCTGGCCGGATTCGCGTTCGCCGCGCTGTGGATCCCGGCGATCATCCTCGGGTTCCCCGCCAGCGGGTGGGCGATCGCCTGGACCGCGTTCTTCTACCTGCTGCTCCTGGCGCTCAGCGCCGCCCCCGCGTCCGCCCACAGCGACCGCGCCCGACGGATCTCGGTCGCGGTGATGTGCTCGCTCTCGCTGATCGTCGCGACCCTGATCGCCGGGCCGGCCGTCGCTGCCTTCCCCGGCTGGGCGAGCCTGAGCATGCCCAGCTTCGGCAGCGGGCCGGTCGGACCCATGTCGCTCAGCGACGACCTGGACCTGCGCGACAGCCTGGGCTCCCGGTCCTCGCAGGTCGTGCTCCGCTACACGGTCAACCCCGTCGCGCCGGACCCGGGCGACGGCACCACGCCCACGCCGACTCCGAGCGCCACGGCGGCCACCGTCAGCGCGGCCGCCGTCGGCCCCCTGCGCGCCTTCACGCTCACCACGTTCGACGGGCAGTCGTGGGACCGCGCGGACTCCTTCGAGATGGTCCCGTGGGACCCCGCGACGCTCCTGTCCTCCGACCCCGCCGTGCGCGGCACCCTCCCCGACCCCGAGCGCGGCACCCTCGCCGACGTCCAGGTCGAGGTCGGCGGCCTGCGCGAGCGTCGGCTGCCGATGAGCACGTTCCCCCGCACGGTCGACGTGCCCGGCACCTGGGAGTACGACACCGAGCGCGACGAGGTCGTGGGCCGGCGCGGCACCTTCGACGGCATGACGTACGCCATGACCGTCGAGATCCCCTCGCTGACCGCCGACGACCTCGCCGCCGCGGAGATCGGAGACCCCGGCGACGACGGGGCCTCGCTCGTCGTCCCCGAGACCAGCCACACGCAGGACATCGCCGACCTGGCGAAGGAGGTCACCGCCGACGCGACGACCCCCTACGAGCAGGCCATGGCCCTGCAGACCTACTTCCGCGCGACGACGAACTTCACCTATGACACCCGCGTCGCGCCCTCCCGGACCAAGGACGCCGTCTGGGACTTCCTGCAGTCGAAGCGCGGGTACTGCGTCCAGTTCTCGACCTCGATGACGATGATGGCCCGCACCCTGGGGATCCCCGCCCGCGTCGGCGTCGGCTTCCTGCCGGGCGAGTCCGACCGCAACGGCAACTACGTGGTGACCGGCCACGAGTCGCACGCCTGGCCCGAGCTGTTCTTCGAGGGCTACGGCTGGGTGCGGTTCGAGCCGACGCCCGCCGTGCAGACCGGAGCCCCGCCGCAGTGGAGCGACCCGTTCCGCGGGATCTCCGCGCCGGCCGGGCAGCCCGACGACGTGCTGCCCACCGCGCGCCCCCAGTCGACCGCCTCGACCGCTCCGGGGGGACAATCCAGCACCGGCTCCACCAACGACGCCGGGCGCGCATGGCTGCCCGCCGCGGTCACTGTCGCGATCGTGCTGGCCATCGCCTCGTTCGGCCTGGCGATCCTGCGGCGCCGCACCCGGTTCCTCGCCGATCTCACCCCCGAGCGGGCCTGGCTGCGCGCCCGCAAGCGGCTCGCCGCCCGCGGGATCGTGTGGACCGACTCGGACACGCCGCGCACCGTCGTCGCGTCGGTGCAGGAGCAGCTGGTGGAGCTGTGCGGGTCACCCCTGACAGGGGCGCCGGAGGAGGCCCTGGTGGCGCTGGCGCTGACGTTCGAGCGCGACCGTTACGCGCCGCAGCAGCCCGACGTCGAACCGGCCGTGCTGGCCGGGTGGGTGGAGGAGATGATGAGCGGCGTCGAGACGCTGCTCAGCGACCGCTCTCGCCGCGCCGCCGTTCCCAGCGCTCCTCGAGACGGCTCATGAAGCTGCTGCGCTGACGAGCCGGCGGCGTTGCCGGCTTCACCTTGCCGTCCGTCTGCACGACGCCCTGCGGCCCCGAGCGACGCCCGGACCCACGGCGGGGGTCTGCGAACGCGAACGCCACCGCGGCGAACATCACGACGAACCCGACGACACCCAACCAGGCCAGGCTGTTCGCCGCGCCGAGCACGAGCAGCAGCAGACCGACGGACGCACCGACTCCCGCGATGACGTATCGGCCGAACGGGCGATGCCCGCGCTGGGTCAGCGTGTTAGCGAGCCGAGGATCGTCAGAGGTCAGCTGCCGTTCCATCTGCTCGAGCACGCGCTGCTCGTACTCCGAGAGAGGCATCCTGACCCCCGTTGTCAGCTCTGTGGACCTTCTTCCGGTTCAGGATAGATCCGCCGGAACGAAGGTGGTAGTCGACCGCGAGGATACTCCTGTCGACTGAGAGGCCCCGGCCGAGATCGACGCCCTCCCGAACCGGTCCCGCACCATGTCCATGGCCCGTTCGGCGTCCCGTCGTGTGGCCGTCGGCTGGTCCGACGCCTCCTCGAGGGTCGGCTGCCGGACCGTCGACGACGCGGGCGACAACCCTTCCGCCCGGACCCCGACCAGCCGCACCGGCAGCCCGCCCAGATCGACCCCGGCGATGAGCTCCCGAGCCGCCAGGAACAGCTCGCGGCCGACGTCCGTCGGGGTCAGCAGGGTGCGCGAACGGGTCAGCGTGCGGAAGTCCGACGTCCGCACCTTCACGGTGATCGTGCGGGTGACCAGGCCGTTCCTGCGCAGCCGGACCGCGCACCGGTCGGCCAGCTCCCGGGCCTTCTCCTGCACCACGACCAGGTCGGCGACGTCCGCCGGGAACGTCTCCTCGGCGCTCAGCGACCGCTCCTCACGACCGGGCCGGACCGGCCGCGGGTCCCGCCCCCACGACAGGTCGAACAGGTGGGCGCCGGCCACCTTGCCGACGGCGTTCTGCACCGTCGACACGTCGCTGTCCGCGAGCTCCGCGACCGTGCGGATCCCCCACCGGGCCAGCGCCGCCTCCGTCTTTTCACCCACTCCCCAGAGCGCCCCGACCGGCAGGACGCGCAGGAACTCGACCGTCGCCGCGCGCGGGACCAGCAGGACGCCGTCCGGCTTGGCGTGCCCGGACGCGAGCTTGGCGACGAACTTGGTCGAAGCGATGCCCACGGAGCACGTGATCCCGAACTGCTCGCGCACCTGGCGACGGATGAGCTGGGCGATGATCGTCGGGGGCCCGAGCCGGCGGCGGGCACCCGCGACGTCGAGGAACGCCTCGTCGACGCTGACCTGCTCCACCAGTGCCGTCACGTCACCGAGCACGCGCATCACCCCGGTCGAGACCTCGTGRTACGCGTGGTGGTCGGGCGGGACGACGACCGCGTGCGGGCACTGCCGCAGCGCGACCGACATCGGCATCGCCGCGTGCACCCCGAAGGCCCGCGCCTCGTACGTCGCCGCCAGGACGACCCCGCGGTTCGCGCCGCCCACGATCACCGGCAGCCCCCGCAGCTGGGGCCGGCGCGCGAGCTCCACCGAGGCGAAGAACGCGTCCATGTCGACGTGCAGGATCGAGCAGCCGATCTCCTCGCGGCCCCAGTCCCGCTTCGCCCCGGCAGACCGGGGTCCGCGGCTCATGCCACTGCCCCGCCGCCGGTGCTCACGACGCCCGCAGGACGCGCATGCTCAACGTGCGCCCGGCGACGGCGCCCGCGCCACCGTGCACCAGCTCACGCACGGCGTCGACGAAGTCCTCCGCGGCGCACACCGCCTCCTCGCCCCGCTGGGGCCCGACCAGCTCGAACCTGCCGGCGTCCACCGCCGACCGCAGCGGGGCGGCCTCCGCGAAGTACGTCGACCACGAGCTCAGCTCCGGAGCGACCGCCCCGAGCATGGCCCAGACCGTGCGGGGGGCGCCCCGGCCGGTCGGGGTGCCGCGGAAGGCGACGACGGCGGCACCGGCCCGGAGGGCGGCGAGGTGCGCGTGCGAGAGCTGCTCCCAGGGCTCGGGAGAGAACTGGGCGGCAAGCAGCTCGGCGTCCGCGCGGCCGAGCAGCTCGTCCACCCGCGCCGGGACGGGCGCTCCCGTGGTCGTCCCACCCGCGCTGCGCCGACCGAGCTGCTGGTCCATGCCGCCGTCCCCTTCCGCCTGCCGTCGATCCGTGACCCCAGTATCGAACACCTGTTCGATCTGCGTCAAGCCCTCCCGCCGTCCGTGCGCCCCGTAGCGTGGCCCCATGGCCGCCCGCGACCGCTCCGCCCGACGCAGCCCAGGCTCGCACCGACCACCCACACGGACCCGCGCCGGGACGCCGTGGCCCACGGGGCCGCTGCCCATCGCCACCGGCACCGTCGAGCTGGTCCGCGACCTCGACGACCCCGACGGCGTCACCGTGCTGGTCAACGGCGTGCCCAGCTCGTACCTCGACCTGGCGGACCCCACGCACCTCGACTTCGAGTACATGCAGCAGATGGCCGCGGTCATCGAGCGCGTCGGCGACGTCGGCGGCCCGCTGGACGTCGTCCACCTCGGCGCCGCGGGCTGCGCGCTCGCGCGGGCGGTCGACGCCACCCGGCCGGGCTCCCGCCAGCTGGCGGTGGAGCTCGACGTGACGCTGACCGAGCTGGTCCGCGGGTGGTTCGACCTGCCGCGCTCCCCCGCGCTGCGGATCCGCGCCGGGGACGCGCGCGCGGAGCTGGAGAAGCTGGCCGACGCGTCGGCGGACGTCGTCGTGCGGGACGTCTTCGCGGGCGACCTCACGCCGGCGCACGTGCGCACGCGCGAGATGGTGGCGCACGTGGCGCGGGTCCTGCGGCCGGGCGGGGTGTACCTGGTCAACTGTGCCGACCGACCGCCGCTGACCGGGGCGCGGGCCGAGGGTGCGACCCTGCACGAGGCGTTCGGCGACGTCGCGGTGATCGCCGAGCCCGGGCTCCTGCGCGGGCGGGGCTACGGGAACGTCGTGCTCGCCGCCACGGACGACCCCGACCTGCTCGGGTCCGCCCCGCTGGCCCGGGCCGTCCGCAGCCTGCCGGCGCCCGCGCGGCTGCTGCACGGCGAGGAGGTCACGGCCTTCGTCGGGAGGGCTCCCGCCCTCGTCGACCCGCCGGCATGACGAAGGGCCGCACCCGAGGCGGGTACGGCCCTTCGCACGAGCCTGCGATCAGAGCGGGCGGACGCTCTCGGCCTGGGGGCCCTTGGCGCCCTGCGTGATCTCGAACTCGACGCGCTGGCCCTCGTCGAGGCTGCGGTAGCCCGAGGAGTCGATCGCGGAGTAGTGGACGAAGACGTCGGCGCCGCCGCCGTCCTGGGCGATGAACCCGTAGCCCTTCTCAGCGTTGAACCACTTGACAGCACCCTGTGCCATGTTCGTTTCCTTCTGTCCATCCGGTGACAGCGCCGGCCTTCTGCCCGCACCGTGCCGCAATGCCTCACGTCCTGCACCGGGTGGCCCAGCCGCGAGCGGCTGGTCGGAACCGACCCCCGGGCCTGGGCCCGGGTGACGACGCCGGTCAAGCGAGTACGTCACTGCAACGTGTGCATCCTTACATCGGGCCCGCGGGCGGCGCCACGGTTTCGCCCTTCCGGCGCACTCGCGTTGACAACGATCTGGTAAAGGCGACGGGTCTCAGATCGCCGGGCCGTCGTCGCCCTGCTGCGCCAGGAAGCGCTCGAACTCGGCACCCAGCTCGTCCGCCGTGGGCAGGTCCGTCGACCCGGCGAGCAGGCTGGTCCGGCCGATGTTGCGCGTGAACGAGTCGTACTGCTCCTCGAGCGCGTGCACGACCGCCGCGACGTCCTCGGACCCCGTGACCTGCCGCTCGATCTCGTGCATGGCCTCGTCGGCGGCCGCGGTCAGCGATCCCACCTGCAGGTCCAGGCCGGTCGCGCGCTCGACGTTGGTCAGCGCCGCCTGGCTGGCCTGCGGGAACGCGGACTGCGCGAGGTAGTGCGGCACGTGCACCGCGAAGCCGACCGCGTCGTGGCCCGACTGCCCCAGCCGCAGCTCCAGCAGGGCGCTCGCGCTGGCCGGCACCTGGACGGTGCCGAACCACGACGTGTGGTCGGCGACGAGCTCGGGCCGGGTGGCGTGCGCCGTGACCGACAGCGGTCGGGTGTGCGGGATGCCCATCGGGATCCCGTGCACGCCCACGGTCAGCGGGACGTCGAAGCGCTCGACGATCTGCCGGACGGCGGCCACGTAGCGCTCCCACTGCACGTCCGGCTCGACGCCGTGCAGGAGCAGGAACGGCACGCCGGCCGCGTCCTGCACCAGGTCGACGACCAGCTCGGGCTCCGCGTAGGACGACCACGTGGTCTGGTCGAACGTCATGACCGGCCGCCGCGACCGGTAGTCGAGCAGCTGGTCGACGTCGAAGGTCGCCAGGCGGGTGGTCGGCAGCTCGTCGACCAGGTGCTCCGCGGCCAGCTGGCCGGCGTTGCCCGCGTCCACGAAGCCGCGCACCACATGCACGAGCACGGGACCGGCGCCGTTCACGGTCCGCGCCTCGACCTGGGCGGCGACCTCCGGGTCGACGTCGTAGATCTCGCTCGGGTTCAGCATGGGGTTGCGCTCACTTCCGTCCGGTCCGGGTTACCGGGGACAACACACGCCCCCGGTGAGTTCTTCCCGGGTCAGCGACCGGGGAGCCGGACCACCTCGACGAAGAACTCGTCGATCTGACGGACGACCTCGATGAACCGGTCGAAGTCCACCGGCTTGGTGACGTACGCGTTGGCGTGCAGCGCGTAGCTGCGCACCACGTCCTCCTCGGCCTCCGACGTGGTCAGGAC
>NZ_JBFULZ010000019.1:0-33659 GCF_054049635.1 Cellulomonas sp. P5_C6
GCCGGTGACGGGGCGGCGGTCGCCGTGAGCCGCGCGGACGGCTGGGTGACGGTCGTCGTCTCGTCCGCCGTCGGGTCGGGTTCCTGGCGGGGGTCGCCGCTGCAGGCGCAGGCGACAGCGGTCGCACGGGCCGAGCCGTGAGCGCCGGCGCCGCCGACCGTGGCTCGGGGACGGTGCTGCTGCTGGCGGTCGTGGGCGCCGCGGTGTCCGTGGCGGCGATGCTGGGGCTGCTGGGCTCCGCGCAGCTCGCCCGTGGCCGGGCGCAGACCGCGGCGGACCTCGGCGCACTCGCGGGGGCCTCGCGTCTTCTCGACGCCGCTGGCGACCCGTGCGAGCTCGCGGGCGAGGTCGTCGGGCGCAACGGGGCACGGCTCGCGGGGTGCGTCGACGAGGGTGGCGGCGTCGTGACCGTGCGGGTGGTCGTGCCCGGTCCCGCGGGGGACGCCGTGGCAGCCGCGCGCGCGGGACCGGCGTCGGCGCGCGGGTGATCCGCGGGGTCTCGCTCAGGGTCGGGAGCCCCGGAGAAGAGTCAGGGCGTCGGGGCGTGGGCGAGGACGGCGTCGAGCAGGCGGATCGCGGCGGCCTTCTCCAGGGGGTTGTTGGCGTTGCCGCACTTGGGGGACTGCACGCAGGCGGGGCAGCCGGTGAGGCAGCGGCAGGCGGCGACCGCGTCGCGGGTGGCCCGCAGCCAGGTCGCGCCGAGCGTGAAGCCGCGCTCCGCGAACCCGGCGCCGCCCGGGTAGGCGTCGTGGACGAAGACGGTCGCCTGCTCGGTGTCGACGTGCAACGCGGTGGACAGGCCGCCGAGGTCCCACCGGTCGCAGGTGGCCAGCAGGGGCAGGAGGCCGATCGACGCGTGCTCGGCGGCGTGCAGGGCTCCGGGTGCGGTCTCGACCGTGACGCCGGCGGCCAGGAGCACCTCCGCCGGCGCGGTCCACCAGACGGCCGTCGTGCGCAGGGTCCGGGCGGGCAGGTCGAGCTCCTCGCTGCCGAGCACCTGGAGGTCGGGGATGCGTTTGCGCTGGTAGCCCAGGACCTTCGTGGTGACGTCGACCGACCCGAACCCCCAGGTCACCGGCCCCCAGGGCACCTCGGCGTCGACGGACTGGATCTCGGTCGTCGTGACCCAGCGCGCCCAGGTGCCGTAGTCGACGTCCCGGCGGGTCACCAGCGCGACGCCGTCCTCGAGGCGGAGCTCGTCGACCACGAAGGTGAGGCCTTGGTGCACGTAGACCGCGCCGTCGTGGACGGTGGAGTCGGCCGACCCGGCGTCGACCGTGCCGAGCAGCCGCCCGGTCACGGACTCGACCACGCGCACCGGGTCGCCGCCGGACCCGCGCAGGTCGGTCAGGCGGCTCGCCGACTCGTTGTGCGTCCAGTACCAGCCGGACGGCCGCCGGCGCAGCGTGCCGCGCTGCACCAGCTCGCCCAGCAGCTCGGCGGTGCGCGGGCCGAACAGGTCGAGCTCCTCGGCTCGCACGGGGAGCTCCGCTGCGGCGGCGCACAGGTGCGGCGCCAGGACGTAGGGGTTGGTCGTGTCGAAGACGGTTGCCTCGACGGGGGCGTCGAAGATCGCCTCGGCGTGGTGCACCAGGAACGTGTCGAGGGGGTCCTCCCGGGCCACCAGCACCACGAGCCCGTCGGTCCCGGCGCGTCCGGCGCGTCCCGCCTGCTGCCAGAGCGACACGCGAGTGCCCGGCCAGCCCGCGATGAGCACGGCGTCGAGCCCCGAGATGTCGACGCCCAGCTCGAGGGCGTTGGTCGTCGCGAGCGCACGCAGCGAGCCGGACCGGATCGCGGCCTCGAGAGTGCGGCGCTCCTCGGGCAGGTACCCGCCGCGGTACGCCGAGACCGAGCGCGCCAGGGTGGGGTCGATCTCCGCGAGGTGCGCGCGGGTGGTGGCGGCGACGGACTCGGCGCCGCGGCGGGACCTGGTGAACGCGAGGGAGCGCGCGCCGGCGGCCGTGAGGTCGGCCAGGAGGTCCGCGATCTCGGCGGTCGCGGTGCGGCGGGGACGGTCGGCGGGTTCCGCGACGACGCGCTCGCCCGTGCCCACCGGACCCGAGCCCTCGGAGCCCGGGAACGCCGCTGCGAGCAGGTCGGCCAGCACGACGGGGTCGTCCGACGGGGCGCCGGGGGGTGCCAGGCCCCACACGTCGTCGGGCGCGGGCCGGCTCGGGTCATCGAGCGCGCGGGTCACGTGCGCGGGCAGGGCGAGCGGGGTGGCCCACGGGTCGTCCGCCGGCAGCAGCGACGACCACGGGGCCTCGGTGCCGGGCAGCTCGGGCGGCTGCCAGAGCACGAACGTCTTGCGGCCGGCGGGGGACGCGTCGTCGGTGACGGCCGTGACCTCCGACTCGTCGACGCCGATCAGCCGGGCGGCGCTCGCGGCCGGGTCGGACGTGGTCGCCGAGGCGAGCAGGAAGGTCGGCGTCGAGCCGTAGGCGGCGGCGAGCCGGCGCAGCCGCCTCAGGACGAGGCCGACGTGCGCGCCGAAGACCCCGCGGAAGGCGTGGCACTCGTCGACCACGACGAACCGCAGCGACCCCAGCGTCCGAGCCCACCGCCGGTGCTGCGGGAGCAGGGCGAAGTGCAGGAAGTCGGGGTTGGTGAGCACGACGTCGGCGTGCTCCTGGACCCATCGGCGCTCGTCGAGGGACGTGTCGCCGTCGCACGTGGCCACCCGGACGTCGCGCGCACGGCCGGCGACCAGCAGGCGGTCGAGGGCGGCGAGCTGGTCGGCGGCGAGGGCCTTGGTCGGGCAGAGGTACAGGGTCGTGGCCCGCCGCCCGACGGTCTCGATGCGGCCGGGATCGAGCAGGGCCCCGGCGGCCGCGGCGCGGGTGGTGGACAGCGAGGGCAGCCAGAACGCGAGGGACTTGCCGGAGCCGGTCGACGTGGCCAGGACCGTGTGCCGACCGGACCAGGCGGCGTCGGCGGCCTCGACCTGGTGCCGCCAGGGGCGCTCGACGCCCAGCGAGCGGTACCCGTGCACCAGGTCGGCGTCGGCCCAGGAGGGCCAGTCCGCCTGCGTGCCGGGTCGCGAGGGGATGTGCCGCACGTGGGTCATGCGGTCGGCGCGGCGTCCAGCGGCGAGCAGCACGTCGAGCAGCTCACCGGTTCCGACCACGGGCACATCCTCGCACCGGGCCGCCGTCGGGCAGGATCGGGGGCATGGCCGTACGGATCGACCTCAACTGCGACCTGGGCGAGGAGCTCGACGCCTGGGAGCACGGCGTCGACGGTCTGGACACCCAGCTGCTCGACGTCGTGACCAGCGCGAACGTGGCCTGCGGCTTCCACGCGGGCGACGAGCGGATCATGGCCGCCGTCTGCCGGGCAGCCGCGGCTCGGGGCGTGGCGGTCGGCGCGCACGTGTCCTACCTCGACCGCGAGCACTTCGGGCGGCGGTTCCTCGACGTGCCGCCCGACGTGCTGCGGGCTCAGGTGGCGCAGCAGGTGGCGACCCTGCAGCGGATCGCGCAGGGCGTCGGCACGCGGGTGGACTACGTGAAGCCCCACGGGGCTCTGTACAACGCGGTGGTCCACCACGAGGCGCAGGCTCGCGCCGTCGTCGAGGCCGTCGGGGTCCTGCCGGTGGTGGGTCTGCCCGGGTCCGCGGTGCTGGCGTCGGCGACCGCCCGGGGTCTGCGGGCTGTCCCCGAGGCGTTCGCCGACCGCGGGTATCGCGCCGACGGGACGCTGGTGCCGCGCTCAGAGCCGGGCGCGGTGGTCACGGCGGCCGACGAGGTCACGGCCCGGGTGGTGCGGATGGCCGTCGAGGGCGTGGTGCGGGCGGTCGACGGCACGGACGTGCGGGTCGGGGCGGAGTCGGTGTGCGTGCACTCCGACACTCCGGGCGCCGCGGTCCTGGCGGTCGCGGTGCGCGCGGCCCTCGAGCAGAGCGGCGTGCGACTCGAACGGTTCGTCGGCGCATGACCGGCGCGGGCGACCTGCGGGTGCTGCCCTACGGGGACGACGCCGTGCTGGTCGAGCTGCCCGGCCTGGCCGAGGTCCGCGCGCTGGACGACGCGATCCGGGCCGCGCGGGGGACGGATCCGGCGGCGGCCGTCCTCGTCGACCAGGTCCCGGCCGCGCGGACGCTGCTGCTGCGGGTGCGCGAGGGGGCCGACGCGCAGGAGCTCCCGGTGCAGCGGTGGTGGGACGCGCGTTCCGAGGCCGGACGCACCGAGGGCGGGGCCGACGTGGTGCTGCGGGTCGAGTACGACGGGCCGGACCTCGCCGACGTCGCGCGGCTGACCGGGCTGTCGCAGGACGAGGTGGTCGCACGGCACGCGGGCGGTCGGTACACGGTCGCGTTCGGCGGCTTCATGCCCGGCTTCGCGTATCTCACGGGCCTCGACCCGGCGCTGCGGGTGCCGCGCCTCGACAGCCCGCGGCAACGCGTCCCGGCGGGGTCGGTGGCGATCGCCGACGAGTTCAGCGCCGTGTACCCGGCGGCGACCCCGGGCGGGTGGCGGCTGCTGGGCCGGTGCGACGTCGTGCTCTTCGACGTGGCGCGCGAGACACCGGCCCTGCTCCGGCCGGGCACGCGCGTGCGGTTCGAGGCGTCATGACCCTCGAGGTGCTCGACCCCGGGGTGCTCACGCTGGTGGAGGACCTGGGACGGCCCGGCTGGGCGCACATCGGCGTCGGTCGCTCGGGGGCCGCGGACCCCGGCGCGCTGCGGCTGGCCAACCGGCTCGTCGCCAACGACGAGGGGGCCGCGGGTCTCGAGGTGCTGGTCGGCGGCCTGCGGCTGCGCGTCCGCGGGGACCAGACCGTGGCGCTCGCGGGCGCGCGCGGGCCGGCCTGGGTGGACGGTCACCCCGTCGGGCACGAGGCCGTGCTCGAGCTGCGGGACGGCGCCGAGCTGCGGCTCGGGATGGCCACCGCGGGCCTGCGGACCTACGTGGCGGTGCGCGGAGGCATCGACGTGCCGATGGTCCTGGGCTCGCGGAGCACCGACCAGCTCGCAGGTCTCGGGCCGCACCCGCTGACGGCGGGGGACGTCCTGGCGGTCGGACCGGCGCCGGAGGGCTGGCCGCTGGTCGACGTCGCCCCGGTCGGGGCATGGCCGGGCCGGATCGAGCTCCCGGTGGTGCCCGGTCCCCACGCCGACTGGTTCACGGACGCCCTGACGCGGCTCTGCGCCGGCGACTACCACGTGACGCCGGCGACCAACCGGGTGGCGGTGCGGCTCGACGGGCCGGCGATCGCGCGGGTGGCGACGTTCGCCGGCCACGAGCTCCCGTCGGAGGGCCTGGTCGTCGGGGCGGTCCAGGTGCCCCCGGACGGGCAGCCGGTCGTCTTCTCCGTCGACCATCCGGTGACCGGCGGCTACCCCGTCGCCGCGGTCGTCCGCCGCCGCGCGATCGGCCTCCTCGGCCAGCTGCGACCGGGGGACCCGGTCCGCTTCGTCCGCGGCTGAGTCGACGACCGGAGCCGCACGACGGGGCCGCGCCGAGCCCGCCGGAGCGACACGCCGGGGGCGCGTCGGGGCGTTCCGAGCGACACGCCGGGCACCCGTGGCGCAGCGACCGGAGTCGGGACGTAGGTCCCCCTGGCGCGGACGACCCCGGGCATAGAACTGGCGCACCCGATCCCCGACGACGAGGAGTGCCCAGACATGTCCGAGCGAGTGGTCGTCGAGGTGGGATCGTCGATCGACGAGTACCTCGACCGCAGCGACTGGCGGGTGGCCGCCAACGCCAACCAGGGGTACTCGCTCGGCGGGCTGATCCTGCAGACCAGCGGCAAGGTCGTCGCCAACTACTGGCTCAGCCACGTCTACCCGGACGAGATCGGCCGCGCGCACCGCGACGGCGACCTCCACATCCACGATCTCGACATGCTGTCCGGGTACTGCGCGGGCTGGTCGCTGCGCACGCTGCTGCAGGAGGGCCTGAACGGCGTCCCCGGCAAGGTCGACGCCCGGCCGCCCCGGCACTTCAGCTCCGCGATCGGGCAGGTGGTCAACTTCCTGGGCACCATGCAGAACGAGTGGGCCGGCGCGCAGGCGTTCAGCTCGTTCGACACCTACATGGCGCCGTACGTGCGGCTGGACGGCCTGTCGTACGAGCAGGTGCTGCAGGGCGTCCAGGAGCTGGTCTACAACCTCAACGTGCCGTCCCGCTGGGGCACCCAGACGCCGTTCACCAACCTCACGTTCGACTGGACGTGCCCCGACGACCTGCGCGACGAGGTCCCGCTGGTGGCCGACGAGCCGTGCGACTTCACGTACGGCGAGCTCCAGCACGAGATGGACCTCATCAACCGGGCGTACATCGAGGTGATGACGGACGGCGACGCGTCCGGCCGGGTGTTCACGTTCCCCATCCCCACCTACAACGTCACCAAGGACTTCGACTGGCACAGCGAGAACGCCGACCGCCTGTTCGCGATGACCGCCAAGTACGGGCTGCCGTACTTCCAGAACTTCCTCAACTCCGAGCTCAACCCCGGCGACGTGCGGTCGATGTGCTGCCGCCTGCAGCTGGACCTGCGCGAGCTGCTCAAGCGCGGCAACGGGCTGTTCGGGTCCGCGGAGCAGACGGGGTCGATCGGCGTGGTGACCATCAACTGCGCCCGGCTCGGGTACCTGCACAAGGACGACGAGGACGGGCTGATGTCCAGCCTCGACCGGCTCATCGACCTCGCGTGCACGTCCCTCGAGCTCAAGCGGACCCTCATCCAGCGGCTCATCGACGACGGCCTGTTCCCGTACACCCGCCGCTACCTGGGCACCCTCGAGAACCACTTCTCCACCATCGGGGTCAACGGCCTGCACGAGATGGTCCGCAACCTCACGGGCGACCGCTACGGGATCGTCGACCACCGCGGCCACGCCCTCGTCGTGCGGGTGCTCGACCACGTGCGGGCGCGGATGGTGGAGCTGCAGGAGGCGACCGGCCACCTCTACAACCTCGAGGCCACGCCGGCCGAGGGTGCGACGTACCGGTTCGCCAAGGAGGACCTGCGCCGGTACCCCGGCATCCTGCAGGCCGGCACGCCCGACCACCCGTACTACACGAACTCCTCGCAGCTGCCGGTCGGGTACACCGACGACCCGTTCGAGGCCCTCTCGCGGCAGGACGAGCTGCAGACCAAGTACACCGGCGGCACGGTCCTGCACCTCTATATGGCGGAGCGGCTGTCGAGCCCGGACGCGTGCCGGACGCTGGTCCGCCGAGCCCTGTCGAGCTTCCGGCTGCCGTACCTCACGGTCACGCCGACGTTCTCGATCTGCCCCCGGCACGGCTACCTGGCCGGCGAGCAGCCGACCTGCCCGCGGTGCGCCGACGAGTGCCCCGGGGCCGAGCCGGTGGTCTGCGAGGTGTGGACGCGGGTCATGGGGTACCACCGGCCGGTCAGCTCGTTCAACGTGGGCAAGCAGGGCGAGCATGCCGAGCGGACACCGTTCCGGGAGGCCGTGCTCGTATGAACGGCCTCGCGATCGCCGGGCTTGTCCCGCTGTCGTCGTGCGACTGGCCCGGCCGGCTCGTCGCGACGGCCTTCCTGCAGGGCTGCCCGTGGCGGTGCACGTACTGCCACAACTCCGCGATCCTCGACCCGCGCGCGCCCGGGCAGGTGCCGTGGCGCGACGTCCTCGACCTGCTCGACCGGCGGCACGGGCTGCTCGACGGCCTCGTGTTCTCCGGCGGGGAGCCGACGAGGCAGTCGGGGCTGGTCGACGCGGCGCGCCGGGTCCGTGACGAGGGGTTCCAGGTCGGCCTGCACACGGCCGGCATCTACCCGCGTCGCCTGGCCGCGGTGCTGCCGCACGTCGACTGGGTGGGCCTCGACATCAAGGCTCCGGCGCACCTCTACCGCGCGATCACCCGGGTCGGGGGGCCGACGACGAGCGCCGACGCCGCGTTCGCCTCGCTGCGGGTCGCCCTCGACTCGGGCGTGGACCTCCAGGTGCGCACGACGGTCGACCCGACCGTCCTGCACCCCGACGAGGTGGCCGGGCTCGAGTCGGCCCTGCGCGACCTCGGCGTGCGCGACCACGTCCTGCAGGCGGCCCGCCCGGACGGCACGACCAGCGAGTACCGGGCGGCCCTCCTCCACGCACAGCGGTTGCCGGGGTAACCCGTCCTCGTCGCGGGGCGTCCTCTCTGATTGACTGCCCCCAGAGAGGGGACCCGCGTGGATGTGCGTGTGACCAGCCGGGACATCGGTCCCCGGACCGTCGTCGAGGTCGAGGGCGAGATCGACGTGTCGTCCGCCGACGCGATGCGTGACCAGCTCGCGGAGCTTCTCGACCGCGACCGCACCGACCTGGTCATCGACCTGCGTGCGGTCACCTTCATGGACTCGACCGGCCTCGGCGTGCTCGTCGGCACCCTGAAGAAGGTCCGGCTCGCGGGCGGGCAGCTGCAGCTGGTGATCGACTCCGAGCGGCTGCTCAAGGTCTTCCGCATCACCGCCCTGCTGCCGGTGTTCACGGTGCACGAGACGGTCGAGGCCGCCCTCAGCGCCTGAGTCGGCCCGTCGGCGCGGTCGCGATGCGGTTCGAGCGGGTCATACAACCGACGCGTGGTGGTGCGATCCACGTCACATCTGCTGGCTAGACTCACCGGGTCGCACAGCAACGGGGCTGCGTGACGGGCGCGGTCAGGGGGGCCTCGCTGATGTCCGAGGAGGATGCATGGTCGAGCTCGGGTCAACGAGCATCACGATCGTCAGTGTCATCGCGGCCGTTGCGGTCGCGTCCCTGCTCATCGCCGTTGTGCTGCGCCGTCAGGTGCTCGCGGCCGGTGAGGGGACCGAGTCCATGCGCGAGATCGCGCGCGCGGTCCAGGAAGGGGCTGCGGCGTACCTGAGCCGGCAGTTCCGCACCCTGGCCCTCTTCGCGGTCGTCGTCTGCGCCCTGCTCTTCCTGCTGCCGGGGGACAGCGGGGTCAAGGTGGGCCGGTCGGTCTTCTTCCTGGTCGGCGCCGGGTTCTCCGCGGCGATCGGGTACCTGGGCATGTGGTTGGCCACGCGGGCCAACGTCCGGGTGGCTGCCGCCGCGTCGCAGGAGGGTGGGCGTGCAGAGGGCGCGCGCATCGCGTTCCGGACCGGCGGGTTCGTGGGCATGAGCGTCGTGGGCCTCGGCCTGCTCGGCGCCGCGTCCGTCGTCCTCATCTACAAGGCCCAGGCGCCGTCGGTGCTCGAGGGCTTCGGCTTCGGGGCCGCGCTGCTCGCCATGTTCATGCGGGTCGGCGGCGGCATCTTCACCAAGGCCGCCGACGTGGGCGCCGACCTGGTGGGCAAGGTCGAGAAGCACATCCCCGAGGACGACCCGCGCAACGCGGCCACCATCGCGGACAACGTCGGCGACAACGTGGGCGACTGCGCCGGCATGGCCGCGGACCTGTTCGAGTCCTACGCGGTGACGCTGGTCGCGGCGCTCATCCTGGGCAAGGCGGCGTTCGGCGAGCAGGGTCTCGTCTTCCCGCTGATCGTCACGGCGATGGGTGCGCTGGTCGCGGTGCTCGGCGTGTTCATCACGCGGGTGCGCGGCGCGGAGAGCGGCCTCGCGGCCATCAACCGCGGCTTCTACATCTCGGCACTCGTCGGCGTCGGCCTCTCGGCCATCGCCGCGTTCGTCTACCTGCCGTCGACGTTCGCCGACTTCACGGGCGGCACCGCCGGCCTGGAGACGCACCCCGGCGACCCGCGCCTGATCGCCTCGGTCGCCGTGGCCATCGGCGTCGTCCTGGCCGGGATCATCCTCTGGGTCACCGGCTACTTCACCGGCACGACGAGCAAGCCGACGCTGCACGTCGCGCGCACCACGCTCACCGGCGCGGCCACGGTGGTCCTGTCGGGCATCGGGGTCGGGTTCGAGTCCGCCGTCTACACCGCGGGCATCATCGCCGCGGCCATCTGCGGCGTGTTCCTGCTGGCCGGCGGCTCGGTGGCGCTGTCCCTGTTCCTCATCGCGCTGGCGGGCTGCGGCCTGCTGACCACGGTCGGCGTCATCGTCGCCATGGACACGTTCGGGCCGGTGAGCGACAACGCCCAGGGCATCGCGGAGATGTCCGGGGACGTCAGCCCCGAGGGCGCGCAGATCCTCACGGACCTGGACGCCGTCGGCAACACGACGAAGGCCGTCACCAAGGGCATCGCCATCGCGACGGCCGTCCTCGCGGCGACCGCGCTGTTCGGGTCGTACGCGGAGGCGGTGGCGAGCGCGCTGCGCACGGCAGGGGACGTCACGGGCGACATCACTGCCTCGATGCTCAACTACAGCATCATCAGCCCGGTCACGCTGGTCGGGGTCATCCTCGGCGGTGCGACCGTGTTCCTGTTCTCGGGCCTGGCCATCGACGCCGTGACCCGCGCGGCGGGGGCCATCGTCTTCGAGGTCCGTCGCCAGTTCCGCGAGCACCCCGGGATCATGACCTACGAGGAGCGCCCCGAGTACGGCAAGGTCGTCGACATCTGCACGCGTGACTCCCTGCGTGAGCTGGCGACGCCCGGGCTGCTCGCGGCGTTCGCGCCGATCGCCGTCGGGTTCGGCCTCGGGGTCGGCCCGCTCGCCGGGTTCCTCGGCGGGGCCATCGCGACCGGCGTGCTCATGGCGGTCTTCCTGGCCAACTCGGGCGGTGCCTGGGACAACGCGAAGAAGATCGTCGAGGACGGCAACTTCGGGGGCAAGGGGTCCGACGCCCACGCGGCGGCGGTCATCGGCGACACCGTGGGTGACCCGTTCAAGGACACCGCCGGCCCGGCCATCAACCCGCTGCTCAAGGTGATGAACCTGGTCTCGCTGCTCATCGCCCCGGCCGTGGTCGCGGTCTCGGTGGGGACCGACGCCAACACGACGGCTCGCATCAGCATCGCCGTGGTCGCCGCGCTCGTCGCGGGCGGCGCAGTCGTCATGTCTCGGTTTCGTGCGGCGCGAGCCGACGAGGCTGACCTGACCCGCGAGGCCGAGAAGGCGCTCGCCGGCTGACGATCGACGACGATGCCCCCGGCTCCGGTCGGGGGCATCGTCGTCCCTCCAGGGAGGGTCCATGCCCCACGCGCTCGTCCTCGCCGGCCACGGCCGCTACGAGGACCCGTGGCACGACACCGCGGCGATCGCCCACCGGGTCGCGTCGTTGCTCGCCGACGAAGGTCTGTCGTCCACCGTCCGCGGCACCGTCCCGACCGCGCTCGACGACCTCACGCCGGACCTGGTGGTCGTCGCGTCCGGCTCGGGGCGGTCCGACCCCTCGTTCGACGGGTCCGACGACGACTGGGCCGGGTTCCACGCGCGGCTCGCGGCCCTCCTCGCGGCGGGCGTGCCCGTGCTCGGGCTGCACCAGGCGGCGAACACGTTCGCCGACTCGCCGACCTGGAGCTCCCTGCTCGGCGGTCGGTGGGTCGAGGGGACGTCGTGGCACCCGCCGCACGGGCGCGCGTCGTTCCGCGTGGTCGACCCGTCGCACCCGGTCACCGCGGGCCTGCTCGTCGTCGAGGCCGACGACGAGCGCTACCTCGACCTGGAGGTCGCGCCCGACGTGCAGGTGCTCGTCGTCGCCGACCACGAGGGCGCCGAGCACCCGGTCGTCTGGGTGGCGCCCGGACCCGGGCGGGTGGTCTACGACGCCCTGGGGCACGACGTCCGGTCCTACGACTCCCCGTCCCGCGTCGCCCTGTTCCTGCGCGAGATCAGGTGGCTGCTGGCAGGCTCCTGACCCATGCGGGTCATGACGTACAACCTCAAGTGCCTGCACCTGTCCGCCCCGGCCGCGGCCGCCGTGGTCCGCGCCGCCGCACCGGACGTGCTCGCCGTCCAGGAGCCGCCGCGGGGTCTGCTGGGTCGCCGGCGGCTGGCCCGGTTCGCCCGCGCGGTCGGCCTGCGGCCGGTGGTGAACGGGCACGGTGCCCGGACGACCGCGCTGCTGGTCGCCCCGGCACTGCGCGTGTCGGGCGCCGGCGCGGTGCGGCTGTCGTGGCGGCCCGGGACCACCCGCCGGGGCGTGTCGGTGGCCACCGTCGAGGGGATCCGGTTCGTCGTCGTCCACCTCTCCCTGGTCCGCGTCGAGCGCGCCGCGCACCTGGCCGTCGTCCTGCGCGACCACGTCCCGGCCTCCCGCACCGTCGTCCTCGGCGACCTCAACGAGCTCCCCGACGGGCCGGCGTGGGCGGCCCTCACCGCCGTGCTGGTCGACGCGGACCCCTCCGGCGGACCGACGTTCCCCGCGGTCGAGCCGCGCCAGCGCATCGACGCGATCCTGGCGTCGCCGGACCTGGTGACGTCGTCGCCGACCATCCCGTCCGACCCGGCCGTCCTGCACGCCAGCGACCACCGTCCGCTGATCGTCGATCTCGCGGTCTGAGCTCCGTCCTCGGGACGTCCGCAGGACCGAGCGTCCCGGCGACGGAATCCGCGGACGTCGTGGGTGCCGGTGCGGGGACGTCCGCACGATCGGGCGTCCTGGCGACGGAATCTGCGGACGTCGTGGGTGCACGGTGCGGCGACGTCCGCAGGACCGAGCGCCTGGCGACCGGATGGGGGGACGTCGCGGTGGCCGTGCGGCCGGGGCCGGGGATGATGGCTGCGTGGTTCACGACTCCGCGCCCGGCGCGCCCCGGCCCGATGCCGCGCTCGTCGCGGCGCTCCGCGACGACCTGCGCAGCTCCGACTACGGCGTCGCCGGGGTCGAGGAGGTGCTCGGTGCCGTCGCCGCCGACGCCCTGCACCGCGAGGAGCCGGTCCCCGCGCTGCGGGCGACGGCTGCGGCCGCCGACGACGTCGTCGCGGTCCTCATCCGCGCGTTCCTGCTGGGCGAGACCGTCGCGCGCACGAGCCTGGAGCGCGCGCTGCCGACGCTCGGCGTGGCCGGCGCCCTGCAGCTGAGCCTGGTCGAGGCCGACGGCGACGAGGTCCGGGCGCGCGTCGACCTCCGCCCGTACACGGCGGTCGACGGTGGCGGCGAGGTCGACTGGTGGATCACGTCGGACCTCGGCGAGCTGGCCACGGGCACGGCCCTTCGGACGGACCACGTGCTGGGCGTCGGCGGGGCGTCGACCACGTTGGCGCAGGTCACGGTCCGCGACGAGCGGGACCACGTGCTCGACCTGGGCACCGGCTGCGGGATCCAGGCGCTGCACGCGTCGCGGCACTCGCGACGGGTCGTCGGCACCGACATCTCGCGGCGGGCGCTCGGGTTCGCCCGGTTCAACGCGGAGCTCGCGGGGCTGGACGGGTTCCGCCTGGAGCTGCGCGAGGGGTCGATGCTCGAGCCCGTCGCCGAGGAGCGGTTCGACCTCGTCGTCAGCAACCCGCCGTTCGTCATCACCCCGCGCACACCCGGGATGCCGTCGTACGAGTACCGCGACGGTGGCCGGGCCGGCGACGCGATCGTGCGCGAGCTGGTCGAGGGCGTCGGCGCGGTGCTGGCGCCCGGCGGGGTCGCGCAGCTGCTGGGCAACTGGGAGGTGCGGCGCGGCGAGCAGTGGCACGAGCGGGTCGGCTCGTGGCTCGACGCCAGCGGGCTCGACGGGTGGGTGGTGCAGCGCGAGCTCCAGGACCCCGCCCAGTACGCCGAGACGTGGATCCGCGACGGCGGCACGACCCCCGACCGGGACCGTGCCGCGTGGGCGCAGCGGTACGGGCAGTGGCTCGACGACTTCGCGTCGCGGGACGTCGAGGGCATCGGCTTCGGCATCGTGACCCTGCGCAAGCCGCTGGGCGAGCTGTCCCTGCGCCGGCTCGAGGAGGTCACCGGGACGGTCCGCCAGCCCCTCGGCCCGGTGTTCGCGGACGCACTGGCGGCCCACGACTGGCTGGCATCCCTCACGGACGACGATCTCGCAGGTCAGCGCCTCGTCGTCGCGCCGGACGTCACCGAGGAGCGCTACTTCACGCCGGGCACTGTCGACCCGCAGGTGGTGATCCTGCGCCAGGGCGGCGGGTTCGGTCGGACGGTCCAGGCCGGCACCGCACTCGCTGGGTTCGTCGGCGTCTGCGACGGCGAGCTCACGGTCGGCCAGATCATCAACGCGCTGGGCGCCCTGCTGGAGGTCGGCGCCGACGCGGTCGCGGCGGACGTCCTCCCGTCGGCCCGCGGCCTGGTCCGCGACGGCCTGCTGCTGCCGGCGGACTGAGCAACCTCGCAACGTCCGCACTCGATGGGGTCAGAACCTCATCGAGCGCGGACGTCCCCGCGGAGGAAACGCGTACGTCCGCACTCGTGCGGGTGGGAGCCCGCACGAACGCGGACGTCAGTGGGGCTCGCGACTCACAGGCTCGCCACAGGTCGGTGCTAAGGCCGATCCAGCACGCCTCCCTACGTTCGGCCCAGGTCACAAGGCCGGGTCGACGTGAGGAAGAAGATGCAGCACGTATGGAGGCGGACGACGCCGCTGACGAGAACGGTCACGGCCGTGGTCCTCGTGGGCCTCGTCGCCACGGCCGTCTGGTGGTTCGGGATCAGGGACGCCTCCGCGGCGTCGGCCGCGCCGATCACGCGGACGGTCGCAGCGAGCCTGACCACGATGCAGAAGTCGGTGAGCGGGAGCGGCACGCTGACGCCGTCGGTGCAGCAGGACGTCAGCTTCGACGTCAGCGGCACGGTCACGGCGGTCCCCGTGGCGGTCGGGCAGACGGTCACGGTCGGGCAGACGCTCGCCACGGTCGACACCCTGCAGCTCAACGCTGACCTGCTGCAGGCGAAGGCCACGCTGGCCAGCGCGCAGGCCAAGCTGTCGGACGCGTCCGGGACCGCGCAGGTCGCCGCGGCGCAGGCACAGGTCGACGTGGCGCAGTCGGGCGTCGACACCGCGCAGACCGCGATGGACGGCGCGACCCTGACGGCCCCGGTCGCCGGCCTGCTCACCGCGGTGAACCTCGAGGTCGGGGACGCGGTCAGCGGTGGGTCGACGGGCAACGCCCCCTCGGGCTCGAGCACCGGCACCACCAGCACCGCGCAGTTCACCATCGTCGGCACCGACGCGTGGGAGGTCGACGTCACGGTCAGCGACGCGGACGTCGCGCTCATCGCGGTCGGCGACCAGGCGGAGGTCACCCTCGACGGTGCGACGACCCCGATCTTCGGCACCATCAGCGAGATCGGCCTGCTGTCCACCAGCGACTCGGGCGTCGCCGCCTACCCGGTGACCGTCGCGGTCACGGGCGACCAGGCCGGGCTGCACGACGGGGTCGCGGCCGACGTCGCGCTGGTCTACGAGCGCCGCACCGACGTGCTGACCATCCCGAGCCTTGCGGTCACGACCGCGACCGACGGGACGACCACGGTCAAGGAGGTCGACGCCGACGGCAAGACCATCGACGTCACGGTCACCACGGGCGAGACGTCCGGCAACCTCACCGAGATCACGGCCGGCCTGGCCGAGGGCGACGAGGTCGTGCTCGCCACGTTCACGCCGGGCTCGGGCGGCACGGGCCGGCAGAACCAGAACCAGCAGGACGGGCAGTTCCCCTCGGGCGGCTTCCAGGGTGGCCCTCCGAATCTCCAGCAGGGCGGCCAGACGAATGGCTGAGCTGACGCTGCCGTACTTCGAGGCGGCGCCCGAGGCCCACAGCAAGGAGCCGGTCATCGACCTTGTCGGCGTCCGCAAGACCTACACGTCCGGCAGCATCGAGTTCGAGGCCCTGCGCGGCATCGACCTGCGGATCGAGCAGGGCGAGTACGTGGCGGTCATGGGGCCGTCGGGGTCGGGCAAGTCGACGCTGATGAACATCCTGGGCTGCCTGGACACGCTGAGCGCCGGCACGTACCACCTGGCCGGCGAGGACGTCGGCGAGCTCGACGAGATCGACCTCGCGGACATCCGCAACCGCCGCATCGGCTTCGTGTTCCAGCAGTTCAACCTGCTGCCGTCGCTGTCCGCGTGGCGCAACGTGGAGCTCCCGCTGGTCTACGGGCGGGTGCCCGCGGCCCTGCGCAGGGAACGGGCCGCGGCCGCGCTCGAGCGGGTCGGACTGGGCGACCGCCTGGACAACCGCCCGGGCGAGCTGTCCGGCGGGCAGCAGCAGCGCGTCGCGGTGGCGCGCGCCCTCGTCGGCGAACCGGCCCTCCTGCTGGCCGACGAGCCGACGGGCAACCTCGACTCGACCTCGACCAGCGACGTCCTGGCCCTCTTCGACGAGCTGCACGCGCAGGGACGCACGATCGTCCTCATCACGCACGAGGCCGACGTGGCCGACCGCGCCGAGCGCGTCGTCCGCGTCCACGACGGGCTGATCGTCGGGGGTGCGGCATGACCTGGAGCGAGACCCTGCGCACCGGCTGGTCGGCGGTGACGTCGCACGCGATGCGCTCGATCCTGACCGTGCTGGGCATCCTCATCGGCATCGCCGCGGTCATCCTCACGGTCGGCCTCGGGCTGGGCACGCAGAAGGACGTCAGCGAGCAGATCAGTCAGCTGGGCAGCAACCTGCTCATCGTCAAGCCCGGCAGCAGCACCAGCACGGAGGGCGTCCGCGGCGGGTTCGGGTCGCGCACCACGCTGACCACGGCCGACGCCGCGGCGCTGGACTCCTCGGTCAACGCGCCGGACATCGGCAAGGTCGCGGCCGAGAAGACGACGTCGACCTCGCTCGAGGCGAACGACACCAACTGGACGACCGCCGTCACCGGGACCAGCGCCGACTGGCTCGACGTCCGCGGCCGCACGATGGCTTCCGGGTCGTTCTTCACGGCCGACGACGTGGACTCCCGGGCGGACGTCGTCGTGCTCGGCCCCGAGACCGCGCAGGAGCTGTTCGGGTCCACCCGCGTGGTCGGTCAGACCGTGACCGTGGGCGACACGGACCTGCGGGTGGTCGGCGTGCTGGCGGCTCAGGGCGCCAGCGGCGACAGCGACCTCGACGACGTCGCGGTCATCCCGATGTCGACGGCCGCGGACACCCTCGTCGGCGGCCAGGACCGCAACGCGGTCTCGACCATCTACGTGCAGGCCGCGTCGACGGACCAGCTCAACGCCGCCTACCAGGAGGCCGAGGCCCTGCTGCTCAACCTGCACGGGATCACGTCCGCCGACAGCGCCGACTTCACCATCAACAGCCAGGACGCCCTGGTGTCCACGGCGACCGCCGTCTACAAGACGCTGACCGTCCTGCTCACCGGCATCGCGGCCCTGTCGCTGCTGGTCGGGGGCATCGGCGTCATGAACATCATGCTCGTCTCGGTCACGGAGCGGAC
The DNA here is from genome assembly GCF_054049635.1 of Cellulomonas sp. P5_C6. Lineage (NCBI taxonomy): Bacteria > Bacillati > Actinomycetota > Actinomycetes > Micrococcales > Cellulomonadaceae > Cellulomonas > Cellulomonas sp. P5_C6. The sequence continues at coordinate 17,151 of NZ_JBFULZ010000019.1, forward strand.
CCGCGAGATCGGTCTGCGCAAGGCGCTCGGCGCCCCGCCGTGGGCCATCCGCCGGCAGTTCCTGGTCGAGGCCGGCGTGCTCGGCCTGGCCGGTGGCGTGCTCGGTGCCGCGCTCGGCATCGCCGCGGCGCAGCTCCTGCCCAGCCTGCTCGGCAGCTCGGTCGTCGTGTCCGGCGGCGCGGTTGCCGGCTCGGTGGTCGTCGCCATGGGCATCGGCCTGGTGTTCGGGGTCTACCCCGCCACCCGCGCCGCACGGCTGGCCCCCATCGACGCGCTGCGAGCCGAGTAGCCGTGCGCACCTCCCACCCCTCAGCAAGGAGTCTTCCCATGTCCAGCGTGACCACCCGGCTGCTGCCCGCGCTCGCCGCCGTCTCCGTCCTCGTGCTCGCCGGCTGCTCGGCCGGCGCCTCCCAGGCCGCCGCTCCCGCCACCTCCGCGGCGCCCCAGCAGCAGCAGGGCGACGGGGCGCAGCGCTCCGGACCCGGCGGCGGTGGCACCTCGGGCGAGATCGCGTCCGTGAACGGCACGGTCATGCAGGTCCGGTCCACGGACGCGCAGACCGCGGTGACCTGGACCGACGACACCACGTTCACGGCGTCGGTGGCCGGTGCGCTCTCCGACGTCACCGTCGGCTCGTGCGTGGTCGCGGTGTCCACGGCCACCACCTCGACGGATACCGACGCGACCGCCCCGCTGGCCGCGACCAGCATCCAGCTCACGACCGCGGCCGACGACGGCACCTGCGCCGGTGGCTTCGGCGGCGGACCCGGCGGTGGCCAGCGTCCCGAAGGCGCCCCGACCGACATGCCCAGCATGCAGGCGGGCGACCGGCCGTCCGGTGCCCCGACCGACATGCCGTCCGGCGCCCCCGGCGGCGGCATGCGGGGCTTCAACGGCGTCGCCGCCGGCAAGGTCACCGCGATCGACGGCAGCACGCTGACCGTCGAGGTCACCGGCCAGGACGACGCCACGACGTCCCGCACGGTCACGGTCACGGACGCCACGACCTACACGAAGACGGTCGCGGCCGACGCTACCGCCGTGGTGGTCGGGCAGTGCGCGAGCGCCCGCGGCCAGGCCGACGACAGCGGCAAGGTCACCGCGACGAGCATCACCGTCTCGGCGCCGACCGACGGCCAGTGCACCACGGGCATGCTCGGCGGCCGCGGGTTCCCGGGCGGCGGTCAGGGCGGCACGCAGGACGGCTCCACGCAGGGCGGCACCAATGCCTGACGCCGCCACCCGCCCGTCGGTCGCGCTGCGGCGCCGGGCCCGTCGTCGCCGCATCGTCGCCCTCACCGCGGCGGGTGCCGTCGTCCTGGTCGCCGCGGGCGGCGGCGTCGCCCTGGCTCTCGGGGGTCCCGACGACAGCCGCTACCGCACGGCGACCGCCGAGACGGGCAGCGTCGAGCAGATCGTGGACTCCGTCGGCACGATCGCCTCGGTCAGCCGTCGCGACGCGGCGTTCTCGGTCGACGGCACGGTCGCGACGGTGAACGTGTCCGTCGGCCAGGTCGTCGCGGCCGGGGACGTGCTCGCCACGCTCGACACCGGCGCGCTGCAGGACGCCGTGGACAAGGCGCAGGCCGACCTGGCCGACGCCCAGCAGCAGCTCAGCGACGACCTGGACTCGCAGACGGCGTCGACCTCGTCGTCCTCGTCGAGCTCGTCCGCCAGCTCGTCGTCCGCCAGCTCGTCGTCCGCCAGCTCGTCGTCCTCCGCGAAGTCGTCGTCGACCCCGTCGGCATCGGCCTCCGCGTCGGCCTCCCCATCGGCCTCCCCGTCAGCCCCGGCGACCGGCGCCGACCCGCACGGGGGCGCCGACTCGACGGACCCGGCGGTCGCGAAGGCGGCGGCCGACGTCCAGCAGGCCCAGCAGGCGCTGCTCGACCAGTACAAGGTGACCGCCGACGCGCTCGCGACGAGCGGGGCGAGCGTCACGGCGTCGCAGGCGTCGTGCGCGGCGTTCCTCGCGGTCGTCGGCACCGACGTCACCGGGGACGACCCGGCCGACGCCTCGGGCGACGACTCGGGCGACGCCACGCCGACGCCCGACCCGACCTCGACGGACGGGACCACCTCGGACCCGGCACCGACCGCCGACGACGCCACGACCGACGACTCCACGACCGACCCGGACCCGACGGCCGTCGAGCGGGCGCTCGCCGACTGCCAGGCCGCGCTCTCGGGCGCCCTCGACGCGCAGACGGCCACGGACACCGAGCAGCAGGCGCTGATGACGCTCGCCGACGCGCTCGACCAGGCCGTGCAGGCGCTGCAGAAGGCGATCGCGTCCAGCTCGTCGACGACCACCCCGACCAGCAGCACCCCGTCGACGACGGCCCCGACCACCAGCACGTCGGCCACCACCACGCCGGCCACCACCAGCACGCCGACCACCAGCACACCCACGACGAGCACGCCGTCGTCGAGCAGCAGCACGCCGTCCGGCAGCACGACGACGGTGGCGACGGCGGCGACGATCCTGGCCGACCAGGCCGCGATCGACCTGCAGGAGGCGAACGTCGCGCTGGCGCAGAGCCGGCTCCCGTTCTCGAACCTCACCAGCCCGATCGCGGGCACGGTCGCGGCCGTCTCGCTCGCCGCGGGCGACTCCGTCTCGGCGTCGTCGACCACCGCGGTGATCACGGTCCTCGGACCGGACGGCTACACGGTCACCACCAGCGTCCCGCTGACCAAGATCGACATCGTCACGGTCGGCCAGACCGCGCAGGTGACCACGCCGAGCACGGACACGACGCTGACCGGCACCGTGAGCAGCATCGGGGTCCTCGACACCTCGACGACGGCCGACCCGGCGTACACGGTCGAGCTGGCCCTGGACCCGACGGACGCGACGCTCTACGACGGCGCCTCGGCGCAGGTCCACCTCTCGGTCGCGGGTGCCGACGGCGTCCTCACGGTCCCGACGTCGGCGGTCCACGTCGACGGCGCGACCGCCACGGTCCAGGTGCTGAAGAACGGCGCCCCGACGGACGTCACGGTCACGCGTGGCGCGGTCGGCGCCGAGCGGACGGAGATCACCGACGGGCTCTCGGCCGGCGACGAGGTGGTCCTCGCAGACAACGACCAGGCCATCGTGTCCAGCACGTCGAGCACGAGCTCGGGCCTGTCGGGCCTGGGCGGCGACTCGACCGACCAGGGTCCCCCGGCCGGCTTCGTGTTCGACGGTGGCGGCCAGGGCGGCCCCCCGGCGGGATTCACCGGTGGGGGTGCCAACCCGAACGGGTAGCCCGCCGGTCGCGTGCGCGCCGGTGGGCGGCTCCGCGTCGGTAGGCTCGCGGCGTCGCCCTCCGGCGGCACGGACGGGAGGACGACGATGACCGACGAGGCCACCGGCGGCACGCCGCAGGTCGCGGTGCTGGGCGGCGGGGTGATGGGCGAGACGCTGCTCAGCGCGCTGCTGACCGCGGGATGGGCGCCCGAGCAGGTCGAGATCACCGAGCGCCACGTGCCCCGCGCCGACGAGCTCGCCGGCCGCTACGGGGTGCGGACCGGGGCGTCGAACGCGGACGCCGCCGCGCGCGCCGACGTGGTCCTCCTCGCGGTCAAGCCGAACGTCGTCGCCTCGGTCCTCGACGAGATCAAGCAGACCCTGCGCGGCGGCGAGCTCGTCGTCAGCGTCGCGGCCGGTCTGCCGATCTCCAGCTACGAGAAGCGGCTCGACCTCGGTCAGCCGGTCGTCCGTGTCATGCCGAACACGCCGGCCGTCGTCGGCAAGGGAGCCAGCGCGATCGCCGCCGGGACCCACGCGACCGAGGGCCACCTGGTGCTCGTCGAGAAGATGCTCGCCGCCACCGGGCTCGTGGTCCGGGTGGAGGAGAAGGACCTCGACGCGGTGACCGCGATCTCGGGGTCCGGGCCGGCGTACGCGTTCTACCTGATCGACGCGATGGCGGAGGCCGGCGTGCTGCTCGGCCTGAGCCGGGACCTCGCGACGCAGCTCGCGGTGGCCACGGTCGAGGGGTCCGCGGCGCTCGCGGCCCGGTCCGGCGACCACCCCGCGATCCTGCGCGAGCGGGTCTCGTCGCCCGGCGGCACCACGGTCGCGGCCGTCCAGGTGCTCGACGCGCACGGGGTGCGGGCGGGCGTGGTCGCGGCGGCACAGGCTGCGCGGGACCGCTCGCGCGAGCTCGGCCAGCAGTACTGATGAGCGACCGATGAACGCAGCGGCTCGCCCGCCGGCGATGAGCGACGTCGCCGCGCTCGCGGGCGTCTCCCACCAGACCGTCTCCCGGGTGCTCAACGGTCACCCGAGCGTGCGGCCCGAGACCCGCGACCGCGTCACCGAGGCCATCGCGACCCTGGGCTACCGCCGCAACAGCGCCGCCCGCGCCCTGGTCACGCGGCGCTCCGGCACGCTCGGGGTCGTCACCCCGGCCACGGCCCTCTACGGCCCGACGAGCACGCTGGTCGGGCTCGAGGAGGCCGCCCGGGTGGTCGGGTGGTTCGTGTCGGTCGCGACCATCCGGCAGTTCGACGGCGACAGCATGCACACGGCGGTCGAGCACTTCCTGGGCCAGGGTGTCGACGGCATCGCGATCATCGCGCCGACGACGGAGGTCGCGCAGGCCATCGCCGCCATCGCGTCGCCCGTGCCGGTGGTGCTCATCTCGTCGGCGTCGGACCTGCCCGCGGAGGCGCACCTGCACGCCGTCGGGGTCGACCAGCGGCACGGTGCCCGGCTGGCCACGCAGCACCTGCTCGACCAGGGCTTCCCCGAGGTGGTGCACGTCGCCGGTCCGCAGGACTGGTTCGACGCCCAGGACCGGCTGGCCGGCTGGCGCGAGGTCAGCGGTCCCGGCGCCCCGGAGCACATCGAGGCCGGCTGGGACGCCGCCGACGGGTATGAGCTGGGGCTGCGGATGGCCGACGAGGGGCTGCCCCGCGCTATCTTCGCGGCCAACGACCAGCTCGCGCTCGGCCTGCTGCACGCGTTCTGGGAGAGGGGCGTCCGGGTGCCTGCCGACGTCGCCGTCGTCGGGTTCGACGACGAGGTCGGGGCCGCGCACTACACGCCGCCGCTGACCACCGTCCGGCAGGACTTCGGGGCGCTGGGGCGGCTGGCGGTCGCGTCCCTGCAGGCCGCGTTCGCGGGGGAGGATGTGCTGCGGCAGCAGATCCCGGCGGAGCTGGTGGTGCGCGCGAGCTCGCTGGGCCACCCCTGAGGATCGCCCGGACCAGCGTCGATCCCACTCGTTGCCGAGTGTGGTCAGAACACCCGATGTTAGCGCTAACATATCTCTCGGCCGCCGGTGTCCGCCGCGGTCCGTGACGCATCGAACGGAGCCGCGTGATGACGGTCGACCCCCCCGGCGCTGACGCTCGCGCGGCGATCGCCGCAGGTCAGACGGTGCTCGGCATCGAGCTGGGCTCCACCCGCATCAAGGCCGTCCTCATCGGCCCGGACCACACCCCGCTCGCCAGCGGCAGCCACGACTGGGAGAACCAGTTCGTCGACCGCGTGTGGACCTACGACCTCGACTCGGTCTGGACCGGGCTGCAGCAGGCCGTCGCCGCGCTGCTCGACGACGCCGAGCAGCAGCACGGGGTCCGCCCCGCGAATCTGGCGGCCATCGGCGTCTCCGCGATGATGCACGGCTACCTCGCGTTCGACGCGGCGGGCGAGCTGCTGGTGCCCTTCCGGACCTGGCGGAACACGAGCACCGGGCCGGCCGCCGCCGAGCTGACCGAGCTGTTCGGCTACAACATCCCGCTGCGCTGGTCGATCGCGCACCTGCGCCAGGCGGAGCTCGACGCCGAGCCCCACGTGCCGCAGATCCGGTTCCTCACCACGCTCGCCGGCTACGTGCACTGGAAGCTGACGGGTCGCAAGGTGCTGGGCGTCGGCGACGCGTCGGGCATGTTCCCGATCGACCCGGCCACGAAGACCTACGACGCGGACCTGCTGGCGAAGTACCCCGGCGACGTCGAGCCCCTGCTGCCCGAGGTCCTGCTCGCCGGCCAGGACGCCGGCCGCCTGACCGAGGCCGGGGCCGCGCTGCTCGACCCCACGGGCACGCTGCAGGCGGGGACCCCGCTGTGCCCGCCGGAGGGCGACGCCGGGACCGGCATGGTCGCCACGAACGCGGTGGCGCAGCGGACCGGCAACGTCAGCGTCGGCACCAGCATCTTCGCCATGGTCGTGCTGGAACGGCCGTTGGCGCGCGTGCACCACGAGCTCGACCTGGTGACCACCCCCTCGGGCGACCTCGTCGCGATGGTGCACTGCAACAACGGGGCCAGCGAGCTCGGGGCGTGGGCCGACGTGTTCGGCCAGTTCGCCGCGGCGCTCGGCCAGCCGACCGGCGCGGACGAGGTGTTCGGCACGCTGCTGCGCGAGGCCCTGAAGGGCGACGCGGACGGCGGCGGCCTGCTGGCGTACAACTACCTGTCCGGCGAGCCGATCACGGGCCTGGCCGAGGGCCGCCCGCTCGTGGTCCGGACCCCCGACAGCCGGCTCACGCTCGCCAACTTCATGCGCACGCAGGTCTACAGCGCGTTCGGCACGCTGAGCCTGGGGATGCGTGTGCTGACCGACGAGGGCGTCGAGCTCGACTCGATGTTCGCGCACGGCGGGCTGTTCCGGACCGAGTGCGTCGCCCAGCGGCTGCTCGCCGCGGCCGTCGGCGCGCCGGTGACCGTCGGCAGCACGGCGGGCGAGGGCGGTGCCTGGGGGATCGCGGTGCTCGCCGCCTACCTCGGCGCCGCGTCCGAGCAGGACCTCAGCACGTACCTGGAGGAGCGGGTGTTCGGCGGCGCCGAGTCCGTGACCATCGCGCCCGGCGACGACGACGTCCGCGGCTTCGACGCCTACCTCGCGCGCTACAGCGCCGGGCTGGCGGTCGAGCAGGCCGCGGTGGAGGCACTGTGAGCACGAAGGACGAGATCGAGCGCACGCGCGCCGTCGTCGCCACCCTCCACGCGGAGCTCCCGCGCTGGGGCCTGGTGGTGTGGACCGCGGGCAACGTCTCGCAGCGCATCGTCGTCGGGGAGGCCCCCGGGCCCGACGACCTGTTCGTGATCAAGCCCTCGGGCGTGACCTACGACGAGCTGACGCCCGAGTCGATGGTCGTCTGCGACCTCGACGGGAACCTCGTCGACGGCACCCGTGCCCCGTCGAGCGACACCGCCGCGCACGCCTACGTCTACCGGCACATGCCCGACGTCGGCGGGGTCGTGCACACCCATTCCACCTACGCGACGGCCTGGGCCGCCCGCGGCGAGCCGGTCCCGTGCGTGCTGACGATGATGGCCGACGAGTTCGGCGGGGACGTCCCCATCGGCCCGTTCGCGCTCATCGGCGACGACTCGATCGGCCGCGGCATCGTCGAGACACTGCGCGACTCCCGCAGCCCCGCGGTCCTCATGCGCAACCACGGCCCGTTCACCATCGGGCGCGACGCCAAGGCCGCCGTCAAGGCCGCCGTGATGGTCGAGGAGGTGGCCCGCACGGTGCACATCGCCCGGCAGCTGGGCGACACGATCCCGATCGCGCAGCCCGACATCGACTCGCTCTACGCCCGCTACCAGCACGTCTACGGCCAGCAGCCCGCCCACACCACGGAGACCGACTCATGACCAAGCCCTACGCCGACCGCGAGATCTGGTTCCTCACCGGGAGCCAGGGGCTCTACGGCGAGGAGACGCTGCGGCAGGTCGCCACGCAGTCGCAGGAGATCGCGCGGGTCCTGGGCGACGCGCTGCCCGCCACGCTCGTCTGGAAGCCGGTCCTCACCGACTCCGACGCGATCCGCCGCGCGGCCCTCGAGGCCAACGCGGACGACGCCGTCATCGGCGTGATCGTCTGGATGCACACGTTCTCGCCGGCCAAGATGTGGATCGCCGGCCTCGACGCGCTGCGCACCCCGCTGCTGCACCTGCACACGCAGGCGAACGTCGAGCTGCCGTGGGACACCATCGACTTCGACTTCATGAACCTCAACCAGGCCGCGCACGGCGACCGCGAGTTCGGGTACATGGCGACGCGGCTCGGGGCGGCGCGCAAGACGGTCGCGGGGCACGTGTCGAACCCGGCCGTGACCGCCTCGATCGACACCTGGGTCCGCGCCTGCGCCGGCTGGGCGGCGACGCACGAGCTGAAGCTCGCGCGGTTCGGCGACAACATGCGCAACGTCGCGGTGACCGAGGGTGACAAGACCGAGGCCGAGCTGCGGTTCGGCGTCTCGGTGAACACGTGGGGCGTGAACGACCTGGTCGCGGCCGTGGCCGCGGTGGCCGACACCGACGTCGACTCGCTCGTCGCGGAGTACGAGGACCTGTACGACGTGGTCCCGGAGCTGCGGGCCGGCGGCGACCGCCACGAGTCCCTGCGGTACGGCGCCCGGCAGGAGATCGCGCTGCGGACCCTGCTCGAGTCGCTGGGTGCCAAGGCCTTCACGACGAACTTCGAGGACCTCGGCGACCTGCGCCAGCTCCCGGGCCTGGCCGTGCAGCGGCTCATGGCCGACGGGTACGGCTTCGGCGCCGAGGGCGACTGGAAGACGGCGATCCTGGTCCGCGCGGCCAAGGTGATGGGCGCCGGCCTGCCCGGCGGCGCGTCGCTCATGGAGGACTACACCTACGACCTCACGCCCGGCTCGGAGCGGATCCTCGGCGCGCACATGCTCGAGATCTGCCCGACCCTGACCACCGCGAAGCCGACCCTGGAGATCCACCCGCTCGGCATCGGCGGCAAGGAGGACCCGGTCCGCCTGGTCTTCAACGCCGACCCCGGGGTGGGCGTCGTCGTCTCACTGGCGGACATGCGCGACCGCTTCCGCCTCACGGCGAACGTCGTCGACGTCGTGCCGCCGACGGCCGACCTGCCGCACCTGCCCGTCGCCCGGGCGGTCTGGGAGCCGCGGCCCGACTTCCGCACGTCCGCCGAGGCCTGGCTCACGGCCGGGGGAGCGCACCACACGGTGCTCACCACGGCCGTCGGGGTCGAGGCGTTCGAGGACTTCGCAGAGATCGCCCGCACCGAGCTCCTGGTCATCGACGAGTCGACCACCCGCCGCGCCTTCCGCGACCAGGTGCGCTGGAACCAGGTCTACTTCCGGCTGGCCCAGGGGTTCTGACTCCTACGCTGGGGGCCATGTCGACCCTTCCTCGCCCGCGCGGCCGCCGCCCCGCGGGCGAGGACACCCGGGGCACCATCCTCGCGGCCGCGCGCGACGAGTTCGCCGAGCGGGGCTACGACGGCGCGAGCATGCGCTCCGTGGCGCGCCGGGCGGACGTCGACCCCGCGCTGGTCCGGCACTACTTCCGCGACAAGTCCGAGCTGTTCGCCGCGGGGATGATCCCCGCCGGGGCCGACCCGGCCGTGATCGCGAGGGGCATCGCCGCAGGCGGCGTGGAGGGCCTGGGCGAGCGGCTGGTGACGGCCGTCCTGGGCGTGTGGGAGGCCGACGGGGGAGTCGCGTTCCGGGTCGCGTTCGCCGGGATGTCGTCCGGGGAGGTCCGGGCCGAGGCTCTCATGGGGTACGTGTCCCGGGAGGTGTTCGGGCAGGTGGTGCGCGTGCTCCCGCCCCCCGACCAGCAGCTGCGGGTCTCGCTCGTGGCGTCGCAGGTCGCCGGGGTGCTGCTGGCCCGGCACGTGCTGCGGCTGGAGCCGCTGGCGTCGTTGTCCGTCGACGAGGTCGCCGCGCTGGTCGGTCCGACGCTGCAGCGCTACCTCGCGGGACCGCTCACCTAGCCCCTCGGGCGACCGCCACGGCCCAGGCGACCAGCGGCACCTGCAGCGGCAGCCGCGCCCACGCGACGGCCGGGCGGCCGACCCACGACCGAGCGTCCGGCCGGGACCGGACCGCCATCGTCACGTTCCCCGGGAACACCCCCACCAGCAGCGCCGCCGACGCCAGCCCGCCCGCGCGGCGCGTCGCCGGGACGACGAGCGCGGCGGCGCACGCGAGCTCCGCGACGCCGCTGCCGAGCACCCACGGGTCGGGGTCGCCGAGGCTGCGGGGGATCAGCGGGCGGAAGATGCCGGGCCGACGCAGGTGCAGGGCGCCCGAGGTCCCGAGCAGGGCCGCGAGCGCGATCGCCGGGGCGTGCCGGCGCAGGGTCGAGGAGAGCACGCGCCACGGTAACCGGACCGCCCGGGTGTCGGTGTTGCTGAGTAGCGTGCCGAGCATGGACCTCGACCTCGCGCCCGAGCACTACGCCCGTGTGATCGCGCAGGAGTCGGCCCGGGCGGCCGACGCCCTGGACCGGGCCCCCGCGACGGCGGAGGTCCCGTCGTGCGCGGACTGGTCGGCGGCCGACCTCGCCTTCCACCTGGGCGAGGTACAGGACTTCTGGTCGCAGATCGTGGCGCACGGCCTCGCGGGTCCCGACGACGTCGCGGAGACGGAGCGCCGGCCCGACGACCAGCTGGTCGCCTTCCTGCGCACGCGGACCGACGCCCTGCTGGCGGCGCTCGCCGCGGGCGACCCGGCGGACCCGTGCTGGTCGTGGTCGCCCACGGGCGGCACGGTCGGGTGGGTGTTCCGCCGGCAGGCGCACGAGGCCCTGGTGCACCGGGTCGACGCCGAGCAGACCGCCGGCGTGCCGGTGACCGACCCGGGGGTCGAGCTGGCCGCGGACGGTGTCGACGAGATGCTGGGTGTGATGGTCACCGGGCTGCCCGAGTGGGCGACGTTCGCGCCCGACGGTCTGCGCGTGCGGCTCGAGGCCACCGACGCCGGCCGGGAGTGGGTCATGGCGTTCGGCCGGTTCCGTGGCACGTCCCCCACCACGGGCAAGGAGTACGACGACCCGTGCGCCGAGCTGGTCGGCGGCGCTCCGTGGGAGGGGGAGGACGAGGACGTGACCGCGACCGTCTCGGGTCGGGCCTGGGACCTCGAGCTGTGGCTCTGGGGGCGTGGCTCGGCCGACGCGCTCGAGCACGGCGGCGACCCGACGGCGATCGCGCGGCTCCGGGAAGTCATCGTCGACTCGACGCAATAGCCCTTGCCCCCGGGGACGGGTGAGGAGCACAATTCCCCGTATGGGGAATAACGGTGCGGCGATCGAGATCCGCGGGCTGCACGTGGTGCGCGGCGGCACCACCGTGATCGAGTCGCTCGACCTGACGGTGCCGGCGGGCCAGGTGGTCGGCCTCATCGGGCCCAGCGGCAGCGGCAAGACGACCCTCATGAGAGCGGTCGTCGGCGCGCAGGTGGTCGCCGGCGGGACCGTCACCGTGCTCGGCGGCCGGGCCGGCTCCGCCTCGCTGCGGCGGCGCATCGGCTACGTGACCCAGGCGCCCAGCGTGTACGCGGACCTGACCGTCACCGAGAACCTGCGGTACGCGGCGGCGATCCTCGGCGTCGACGCCGCGGGGGTGCGCCGGGCGCTGACCGACGTCGACCTCGTGGCGCACGCCGGCCAGTCCATCGGCACCCTGTCCGGCGGGGAGCGCTCGCGGGTCTCGCTGGCGATCGCGCTGCTCGGGCGGCCGGACCTCCTGGTCCTCGACGAGCCGACCGTCGGCCTCGACCCGGTCCTGCGCCGCGACCTCTGGGACCTGTTCCACCGACTGAGCCGCTCGGGCGTGAGCCTGCTGGTCTCCAGCCACGTGATGGACGAGGCCGCTCGCTGCGACCGGCTGATCCTCCTGCGCGGCGGGTCGGTCCTCGCCGACGGCACCCTGGACGAGCTGCTGGCGGACACGGGCGCCCCCGACGTCGAGGCGGCGTTCCTCACGCTGGTCGACCAGGCGGTTGCCCGCGACGGCGGGACGGGGGCGGCGGCATGAGCGCCACACCGACCGAGCCGGCCACCGCCGGTCGCGCCGACCGGTCGCCCACTGCTCAGGTCCCGACGGACGTGGGGGCCCGCGCCGGGCTGACGCCGATGCTCACCGCGGCCACGGCGCGCCGGGTCCTCACGCAGCTGCGGCACGACAAGCGCACGATCGCCCTCGTCGTCCTGCTGCCGTGCCTGCTCATCGGACTGATCGCGTGGATGTTCAACGGCACGCCGGTCCTCGACCAGTTCGGGCCCCTGCTCGTCGGCCTCTTCCCGCTGGTCGTGATGTTCCTGGTCACCAGCGTGGCCACCCTGCGGGAGCGCACCTCCGGCACCCTCGAGCGGCTGATGACCCTGCCGATCGGCCGCGGCGACGTCGTCATCGGCTACGCCCTCGCGTTCGCGGTGCTGGCGGCGGTCCAGGCGCTGGTGATCGTCGGGTTCGCCGTGTGGGTCTGCGGCATGGACGTCGCCGGCCCGATCGGGCTCGTCATCCTGGTCGCCGTGCTCGATGCGGTGCTCGGGTGCGCGCTCGGCCTCGGCGCGTCCGCCCTGGCCAAGACCGAGTTCCAGGCCGTCCAGCTCATGCCGCTCGTCCTGTTCCCGCAGCTCATCACCTGCGGCCTGCTGATGCCGCGCGACGAGATGCCGACGGTCCTCGAGTGGATCTCCCGCGTCCTGCCCCTGACGTACGCGCTCGACGCCATGCAGCAGCTGGCCGCGGGCGCGACGTGGACCGACGTCCGCGGCGACGTCGGCGTGATCGCCCTGTTCATCGTCGGCGCCCTGCTGGTCGGCGGTGCCACCCTCCGCCGCCGCACCCCCTGACCCGGCAGCGGCCCGGGCCGCCACCGCAGCCCGACTCGTGGGACCTCTGGCAGGCCGCCGCACGAGAGATCCCGCACCCCTGCGGCTCGGCCGCCCACCCCGCCGAGCGGGGGCGGGAGCGGCGTCGTCCCGCGAGAACGTCACATTGCGACGAGAACGGCAGTTCATACTGCCGTTCTCGTGCCGAACTGCCGTTCTCGTCAGGTCCGGGGTCGCCCGGCGAGCGCCCCGGCAGCGGTCCGGGAGAGTCCCGCGTGACCTCCGCGGCCGCCCGCAGGGTGTGGTCGCGCTCCCGTCGCCACACCGGTGCACTGCGCGAGAGCTGACGCGCCGCGGGGCCGTCGTCATGGCCGGTCCGGTCACACCCCCTGAGCGGACCGGTCATCGTCGCGCTCCCACTGTGACCGGAATGCAACCTGAAAACGCCGCCACGGGACCGAATGTGAGCGCTAACATTCGGACGAACCACCCCGCCGGGGCAACTCGGCGGGACTCGCGCCCCGGTGCCCCGGGTGCGCGACGTGGGCCGGTCGGCGTGGACCGGGGCCGCGTGCAGGTGCGTTTCTCGAGGAGGAGAAGCAGATGGCCAGCAAGATGTTCAGGAACCGGTCGATCGCCGCCGGCATCGCGGTGCTCGCACTCGGGCTCGCGGGCTGCAGCAGTGGGGGCGACTCCGGTGACGCGTCGACCAGCGGCAGCAGCGGCGACAGCTCGGGCGACCTCATCAAGGTCGGCTTCAGCCAGGTCGGCTCCGAGAGCGGCTGGCGTGCCGCCAACACCAAGTCCATCCAGGACACGCTGACGAAGGACGCCGGGTTCGACCTGAGCTTCTCCGACGCCCAGCAGAAGCAGGAGAACCAGATCCAGGCGATCCGGTCCTACATCGCGCAGGGCGTCGACTACATCGCGTTCTCGCCGGTGGTCGAGTCCGGCTGGGACTCGGTCCTCGAGGAGGCCAAGCAGGCGGGGATCCCCGTCGTCCTCACGGACCGCGCGGTCGACAGCAAGGACACGTCGCTGTACGCGACGTTCATCGGGTCGGACTTCATCGAGGAGGGCAAGCGCGTCGGTGAGTGGGTGTCCGACAACCTCGGCACCGAGCCCATCAACGTCGTCGAGCTGCAGGGCACCACGGGCTCCGCTCCCGCGATCGACCGCAAGGAAGGCTTCGCGGACGCCACGAAGGACAACCCGAACATCAAGGTCATCGCGTCCGAGACGGGCAACTTCACGCGCGCCGAGGGCAAGACGGTCATGGAGGGCTTCCTGCAGGCCTACCCGGACATCGACGTGGTGTACGCCCACAACGACGACATGGGCCTGGGCGCCATCGAGGCGATCGAGGCCGCGGGCAAGGTGCCCGGCAAGGACATCAAGATCGTCAGCATCGACGGCGTCAAGGACGGCATGACCGCACTGTCCGAGGGCAAGATCAGCTACATCGTCGAGTGCAACCCCCTGCTCGGACCGGACCTGGCCAAGATCATCCAGACGCTGCACGACGGTGGGACCGTCGAGCCGCGGATCGTGACGCACGACGACGCGTTCGACCAGGCCGCGGCTATCGAGGCACTGCCCACCCGGCAGTACTGACCCCGACCCGGCCGGTATGACACAGGCTGCCCGGGGGGACCTCGACGTCCCCCCGGGCAGCACCGCCCTGCCGGTACCGTGAGACCGGCGCGGACGAAAGGTCGACGATGACCGACACTGCTTCCCCGATCCCGAACCCGATCCCGATCCCGGTCGTCGAGATGACCGGGATCTCCATCACGTTCCCGGGCGTCAAGGCGCTCGACGGCGTCGACTTCCGGCTGTTCCCCGGCGAGGTGCACGCCCTCATGGGCGAGAACGGCGCCGGCAAGAGCACGCTGATCAAGGCCCTCACGGGCGTGTACTCGATCGACTCCGGCCGCATCGTCGTCGGCGGCGAGGAGCGCACCTTCACGGGTCCCGCGCAGGCGCAGACCGCCGGGATCAGCACCGTGTACCAAGAGGTCAACCTCTGCGACAACCTCTCCGTGGCCGAGAACATCATGCTCGGGCACGAGGTGCGCCGGGCGGGCGTCGTCGACTGGCGGCGCACCCGTGCCGCCGCGCGTGAGCACCTGCGGACCATGAACCTCGACATCGACCCCAAGTCGTCGCTGTCGGCGCACTCGCTCGCGGTGCAGCAGCTGGTGGCGATCTCGCGCGCGATGGTGGTGGACGCCCGCGTCCTCATCCTCGACGAGCCCACCTCGAGCCTCGACGCCGAGGAGGTCGCCCGCCTGTTCGACGTCGTGCGCGGGCTGCGCGACCGCGGCGTCGCGATCCTGTTCGTCTCGCACTTCCTCGACCAGGTGTACGCGATCAGCGACCGCATGACGGTCCTGCGCAACGGCACGCTGGTCGGGGAGTACCGGACGGCCGAGCTGTCCCGGGTCGAGCTGGTGCAGAAGATGATCGGACGCGCGCTCGAGGTGCTCGAGCAGCTGGAGGAGTCGCCCAAGCGCTCCGTCGCCGAGCGCGCCGACACCACGCCGTACCTGCAGGCCATCGGGCTCGGCCGCAAGGGCACCATCGAGCCGTTCGACCTCGACGTGTACTCCGGCGAGGTGGTCGGGCTGGCGGGGCTGCTGGGCTCCGGCCGCACGGAGCTCGCCCGGCTGCTGTACGGCGCCGACCGCGCGGACAAGGGCGAGATCACCGTCGAGGGCAAGCCCGTGAAGATGCGGACCCCGCGCTCGGCACTGTCCCGCGGGATCGTCTACTCCTCGGAGAGCCGCAAGACCGAGGGCATCGTCGGCGACCTGACGGTGCGCGAGAACATCGTGCTGGGCCTGCAGGCCGAGCGCGGCTGGCTGCGCCGGGTGTCCAAGCGCAAGTCCGACGAGGTGGTCGACCGGTACGTCGAGGCGCTGGGCATCCGGCCCGCCAACCCCGACGCGATCGCCGGCAACCTCTCGGGCGGCAACCAGCAGAAGGTGCTGCTCGCACGGTGGCTGGCCACCCAGCCCAAGCTCCTGCTGCTCGACGAGCCCACCCGCGGCATCGACGTCGGCGCCAAGGCCGAGATCCAGCGGCTCGTCGCCGACCTCGCGGCCCAGGGCATGGCGGTCGTCTTCATCTCCGCCGAGCTGGACGAGGTCCTGCGCCTGTCGCACCGCATCGCCGTGCTGCGCGACCGCCGCCTGGTCGCGCAGATCGCCAACTCCGACGACGTCACCACCGACGACGTCGTCCACCTCATCGCGAGCGGAGGGCAGGACGAATGAATGCCGTCGGCACCATCGCCCGCCACCGGCTGTTCTGGCCGATCGTGGCGTTCGCCGTCCTGCTGCTCGCCTGCGTGCTCAAGTCGCACACGTTCCTCGACATCGAGGTCCGCGACGGCCACCTGTTCGGCGGGCCCGTCGACATCATCCGGCGCACCAGCGTGCTGCTTCTGGTCGCCCTCGGCATGACCCTCGTCATCGCCACCCGCGGGATCGACCTGTCGGTCGGCGCCGTGATGGCGATCGCCGGTGCCATCGCGCTGACGCAGATCGCGTCGTCGCCGGACCCGAACTCCGTGGCGACCGTGCTCAGCGCCATGGGCGTGGCCGTGCTGGTCTGCCTGGTCATCGGCGCCTGGAACGGGTTCCTCATCGCGGTCGTCGGGATCCAACCGATCATCGCGACCCTGATCCTCATGACCGCCGGTCGCGGGATCGCGATGCTCATCACGGGCGGTCAGATCACCACCGTGACCAGCGCGCCCTACAAGACGCTCGCGTCGGGGTACTTCCTCGGCCTGCCCGTCGCCGCGCTGATCGCCGGGTTCTTCTTCGTCGTGACGGCGCTGGTCACCCGCCGGACGGCCCTCGGCGTGCTCATCGAGGCCGTCGGCATCAACCCGTCGGCGTCGCGGCTGGCGGGCGTGCGGGCGCGGACGATCATCTGGAC
>NZ_JBFULZ010000020.1:0-32072 GCF_054049635.1 Cellulomonas sp. P5_C6
GTCTGGTCGTCGGCGTCGTGGTGCCCGTCCAGCACCGCCATGACCAGCGCCAACGCCTCGGCGGCGGTGAGCATCAGGGGCGTCGGCCGCACGCCGCGCCCGACCCGGTACCCGCCGTACGGGCCGCGGACGGCCACGATCGGGATCTCCGCGTCGCGCAGGTTCGCGACGTAGCGCCGGGCCGCCCGCTCGGAGACACCCAGCCGGTGGGCAAGCCGGTCGGCCGTGATGCCCGGGCTGGACTGGATGAGCTCGAGCGTGAGCAGCGCGCGGGCGGTCGGGTTCTGGTCGCTCATCGGTCCCCCGTTCCGGACGCCATCCGTCCGGAACCGACCCTAGAGGTGCACGATCTGGCGGACTACTCGCCCGGGCGCCCGTCGGCCAACCAGGTCGCCAACCCGCCGAGCCCCTGGGCATACCGGCCGAGATCCGTGACGTCGGCGTGATCCGTGATCACCGTCAGCAGCTGGGAGACGGCCGAGTCCGTCCGCCCGCTGTCGGCCAGCGAGAGCGCCAGGAAGACCCGGACCGACTCCGACATCGGGAACTGCGCGCGAGCGCCCTCCAGCACCGCGATCGACTCGTCGAGGCGCCCCAGCCAACGCAGGGTGCTGCCGTACTGGCACAAGCACCGGCGCAGGACGTCTCCGTCGAGACCGAGTCCTAAGGCCCTCTCGTACATCGCCACGGCGTCGTCCTCGCGCCCGGCGGTGTCGTACGCGCCGGCCACCTCGAAGACGAGAACGGGGTGATCGGGATCCTCGCCCAGCAGCCGCTCGAAGTACGCGATGGTCGGCGCCATGTCGTCTCGATCGCGACGGGCGTACCCGAGGTCGATCGCCTGCTGCAGCTCGTCGGTGACGTGGTTCACCGGAGGATCCTGTCATTGCCGCGGGCTTCGACCGCCGATGCCGACCGTTCGCCTGCTGTTGGCCGGGACGTCCACCCACGTACGCGCGGCGTCGCCAGACTCTGCCTCGTGAATCTGGGCCTCCCTCGCGCCGTCGCGTCCCTCGCCGTCCTGTCCGCCGTGAGCGCCTTGGCGGTCGCACTCCCCTCCGCCGCGCAGGCCGCAGAGACGCCGGACGTCCGGATCACCGAGTGGATGTACAACCCGGTCGCCTCCTCGGGCGAGTACATCGAGATCACGAACCTCGGTGCGTCCCCCGTCAGCCTCGTCGGCTGGTCGTTCGACGACGACAGCAGGACTCCGGGGACGGTGCCGCTGGACGGCCTGGGCACGCTCGGCGCCGGGGAGTCCGCCGTCATCACCGAGTCGGCGGCCGCGACGTTCCGCAGCCAGTGGGGCCTCGGCGCCGGCGCGAAGATCCTGCCGGCCAACACCACGAACCTCGGCCGCGCCGACGAGATCAACATCTTCGACGGGCCGGACGCCGTCGCCGACCTGGTCGACCGCCTCACGTACAACGACCAGGGCACCGGCGCCGTCAAGGGCCCGCGCACCCAGGGCATCGGCGGCGTCCCGACGACCGCCGCGGCGCTCGGCGCCAACGACGCGTCACAGTGGCAGCTCTCCGCCGCCGGCGACGCCGAGGGATCGCGGGCGTCGACCGTCGGCGACCTGGGCTCGCCCGGCACCAGCCGCTTCGCACCCGACTGGACGCACGTGCGCATCAACGAGGTCTCGTCGAACAACACGGCCACGCCGGTCGGCGACGCGATCGAGCTGGTCAACACCGGCGCCACCGACGTGAGCATCGCCGGCTGGCTGCAGATCGACAGCGGCGCCGCCGGGGCGGCCACCGCGTTCTCCGCCAAGCTCGCCGACGGAACCGCGACGACCGTCGTCCCGGCGCACGGCTTCGTGTACCTCGGGTCCACCAAGGGGCTGGGCAGCGGCGGGGACGGCGTCAAGCTCTACCTTCCCGACGGTCCGAGCGGGACGGCCGGCACCCTCGTCGACTCGGTGACCTACACCGCGGGACAGGCGGGCACCGACGAGACGACCCCCCTCGGCGCCGCCTCCTACGCGCGTTGCCCCGACGGCACCGGCGACCTCGTCTCCCTCACGACCACGAGCTTCGGCGCCTCGAACGCCACGGCCTGCCTGACGCCGGTCACCACCCCGGGCGGTGCCACCGGCGGCACGGGCGGCGGCACGACGCTCGCCTGCCAGCCCGAAGGCCCGTCCGGCACCGGAACGCTGCCGGCCACGGCCCTCACCCCGACCGCCTGGCCCGGCTCCGCCGCTGTCACGGTCGCCGACGCCCAGTGCGCATGGCTGACCACGACGGGACCGGAGGGTCGCGATGTCAGCGGCCTCGTCTTCGACCCGAGCAACGCGAACGTCCTGTACTCGGTGAAGAACAAGAGCTGGGTCTTCCGCCTGGTGAAGCAGAACGGGCTCTGGGTGTCCGACACCAGCAACGGCTGGGGCGCCGGCAAGGAGATCTTCTTCCCCGGCAGCACCGACCCGGCCACGAACCAGCCCGACTCCGAGGGCCTGACGATCGGCCCGGACGGCGCGCTCTACGTCACGACGGAGCGCAACAACGCCACGAACACGAACCCGCTGAACTCGGTCCTGCGGTTCGACCCGAACCAGTCGGGCACCCAGCTCGTCGCGACCGACCAGTGGGACCTGACCGCCGAGTTCCCCGAGCTGCACGCCGGCAACAAGACCGAGGCCAACCTCGGGTTCGAGGGCGTGACCTTCGTGCCGGACGCCTATCTGGTGGCCAACGGGTTCGTGGACGCCTCCACGGGGGCCACCTACACGCCCAGCACCTACCCGCTGCACGGCACCGGGCTGTACTTCGCGGCGCTGGAGAACGACGGCAAGCTCTACGCCTACGCGCTGAACAGCGATCACACCTTTCACCGCGTCGCGGTCGCCGACACCGGCATGGGCCACGTCATGGACGTCCAGTACGACGCCGACGCCAAGCGGATCTGGGCGCTCTGCGACAACACCTGCGGCGTCACGTCGACCCTGCTCAAGGTGAGCGCGACCGGCACGATCGTCCCCGACGTCTCCTACGCCAAGCCCGCGAGCCTGCCCGTGGACAACCTCGAGGGCTTCGCCGTGGCGCCGACCTCCACGTGCGTCGACGGCACCAAGGAGGTCGTCTGGTCCGACGACGGCGTCTTCGGCACCGGCCCCGGCACCCCGGGCGAGGGCCACGCGCTCTACAGCGGCCGGATCGCGTGCGACCTCGGCCTCGGCGCCCAGGGCGTCCCCGGACCGGCAGCCTGGGTCGCGAGCACGGTGTACACCAGCGGCGACACGGTCTCGTACGCGGGCAAGGTGTTCCGGGCACAGTGGTGGACCTCCGGCGAGGTGCCGGGCTCCACGGCCTACGGCTCCTGGGAGGAGCTGGCGACGGCGGCCGACGGGACCGCGATCTGGACGCCCTCGCGGGTCTTCACCACCGGCGACGTCGTCGTCTACGACGGCACGAAGTACACGGCGATGTGGTGGACCCGCAACCAGGTCCCCGGCACCGTCGGCGGCCCGTGGAGCGCGATCCCGGCACCCGTCCCGGCCGGCTCCTTCCCCGCGTGGGGCGCGAGCACCGTCTACGTCGGCGGCGAGACCGTGACCTACCTCGGCCACACCTACCGGGCCCAGTGGTGGACAGTCGGCACCACCCCGGTCACACCCTGGAGCGCCTGGAAGCTCCTCGCCTGACCGGACCGACGGGGCCACTGGTTCCGTATTGGCCATCGCGACCCGAGGCGCTCGCCGGGACGATGGGGCGCATGCAGATCCTGAGGTACCGGGCGTTCACCACCGCCGAGCCGGACAGCGCGTCGGGGAACCCGGCGGGGGTCGTGGTGGACGCCGACGGGCTCAGCGACGCGGAGATGCTCGGGATCGCGGCGGAGCTGGGGTACAGCGAGACGGCGTTCCTCACCGCGATCGAGCGGGACGCGGCTCGGGTGCGGTACTTCACGCCGCGCGCGGAGATCGCGTTCTGCGGGCATGCGACGGTCGCGTCGGGTGTGGCGCTGGCGCGGCACCGGGACGCGGCACCGGTCGTGCGGCTGACGACGAACGCCGGGGTCGTCCCGGTCGAGGCCACCCCGGAGCGCGCGACCCTGGTGGCGGTCGACACGGAGGTCGAGGAGCTCGACGACGGCCTCCTCGACGCGCTGCTCGGCGCGCTGGGGCTCGACCGCGGCGATCTCGACCCCGTCCTGCGACCGGCGTTGGTGCACGGCGGCAACCTGCATCCCCTCGTCCCGGTGCGCGCCGGCGTCCTCGAGCGGCTCGACCACGACGGCGAGGCGGTGCTGACGCTGCAGGACTCGCAGGGGTGGGACGGCACCGTTCCGGTGGTCCAGCGGCTCTCGGCGACGCGGTTCGCCTCACGGAACCCGTTCCCGCGCGGAGGGATCCGGGAGGACCCGGCGACGGGGTCGGCGGCGGCCGGGCTCGGGGCGTACCTGCGGGCCGGCGGGCACCTCGACGTCCCAGCAGTGTTCACCGTCGACCAGGGCGCCGAGGTCGGGCGGCCGTCGCACATCGTCGTGGAGGTCCCGCGCGAGGGCCGCGTGCGGGTCACGGGGACCGCGGAGGAGATGTAGTTCCGCGTCCGACCGTCACAGGCACCACCCCGCGCGCCATATGATGGTTTCATCATGCCGCTCAGTCAGCCGTACTCCCGCAGTCAGCGCCCCCTCTACGAGGTCAAGGCGGGCCTGTTCAAGGGTCTGTCGCACCCGCTGCGCATCCGACTCCTCGAGCTGATGGCCGACGGCGAGGAGCACACCGTCGCCGAGCTCCAGCAGCAGACCGGCCTCGAGCCGTCACACCTGTCGCAGCACCTCGCCGTCCTGCGCCGCCACCGCCTCGTCGAGTCCGACCGACGCGCGAGCCACGTCCACTACCGACTCGCGCACCCCGACGTCGCCGAGCTGCTCGCGGTCGCCCGCCGGCTGCTCGTCGACATCGTGACCACCGACGGCGGCCGGCTCGACGACGTCGCGGGACTGCCCGCCCTCACTCGATGACGGGCCTGCCCGCGTCCGTGCAGCGTCTGCTCCCGAGCCGGTCCGACTACGCCGAGCTGCCGCGATCGTGGCGCGGCGACCTGCTCGCGGGGCTGACCGTCGGCATCGTCGCGCTCCCGTTGGCGCTCGGATTCGGCATCGCGTCCGGTGCGGGCGCCGAGGCCGGGCTCGTCACGGCGATCGTCGCCGGGCTGGTCGCGGCCGTGTTCGGCGGCTCGCACGTCCAGGTGTCCGGACCCACCGGCGCCATGGTCGTGGTGCTTGCGCCGATCGTCGCGACGCACGGCGCCGGCGCTCTCGCGGTCGTGACGCTCATGGCCGGGTTCCTGGTCGTCATCGCGGGCATCGCCCGGCTGGGCCGAGCGGTGTCGTTCATCCCGTGGCCGGTGATCGAGGGGTTCACACTCGGGATCGCCGTCATCATCTTCCTGCAGCAGGTCCCCGCACTGACCGGCGCCGGCGCGCACGCAGGAGCCCACACCAACGCCATCGCCTCGGCGATCTCGTCGTTGGCGCACGCCGATCCCGCCACGCTCGCCTGGTCGCTCGGCGCGGTGGCGATCGTGGCAGCCTGCATGCTGCTGCTGCCCCGGCTGCGTCAGGGGATCCCCGGGTCGCTCGTCGGCATCGTCGTGGCCACGCTCGCGGCTCAGATCCTGCACGCCCCTCTGACGACCCTCGGCGCACTGCCGCACACGCTGCCCTCCCCGGTCATCCCCCACCTCGACCCGGCGACGATGCAGGCGCTCCTGCCCGCTGCCTTCACGGTCGCGGCGCTCGCGGCGATCGAGTCGCTCCTGTCCGCCCGCGTCGCCGCTTCCCTCGCCACCACCGGGGCGTACGACCCCGACCGCGAGCTGGTGGGCCAGGGCCTCGCGTCGCTCGCCTCGGGTCTCTTCGGCGGCATGCCGGCCACCGGGGCGATCGCCCGCACCGCGGTCAACGTCCGCTCCGGCGCCCGAACCCGCGCGGCGGCGGCAGCGCACGCCCTGGTGCTGCTCGCCGTGGTCCTCGTCGCCGCCGGTCCGGTCGCCCACATCCCCCTGGCCGCCCTGTCCGGCGTGCTGATGGTGACGGCCGTGCGGATGGTGCACGTCGCGACGGCCCGGTCCATCCTGCGCTCCACCCGCGCCGACGCCGCCGCGTTCGTCGTCACGGCCGTGGTCACGGTCTCGGTCGACCTCATCGTCGCGGTCGGCATCGGCGTCGTCGTCGCCGGCGCGTTCGCGCTGCGCGGCCTCGCACGGTCGGCGGGCGTCGCCCGCGAGCCCCTGCCCGGCGAGCCCCAGCCCGGCGACGACCAGATCGCCGTCGTCCGCATCGACGGCCCGCTCTTCTTCGCCGCCGCCGACCGGGTGCTCGACCAGGTCACGGGGCTCGACGGCGTGACCGTCGTCGTGCTGCGCATGTCCCAGCTCGAGCTGGTCGACGCCACCGGGGCGCACGTGCTCAGCGAGATCGTGCAGCGGCTCGAGGCACGCGACGTGACCGTGCTGATCAAAGGGGTGCGCGACGGGCACGTGGAGCTGTTCCGCACCGTCGGAGTGCTCGACGCGCTACGGCACCACGCCCACCTGTTCGACGACCTGCCCGCCGCCGTCGAGCACGCCCGCGACCACGTGCGCCGAACCGAGCGCGCGCTCGCCGACGACGCGCGGGCGGCATAGCCCTCACGTCACCTCGACGACTTGTGGCGCCACTCGCCGTCCTGCTTCAGTGCCGTGTCGACGGCGAGCGCGGCCCCGACCACCAGGGAACGCAAGGGTTCCTCGAGCGGCCGATGAATCTCGACGACGTAGTTGTCCGCCTTCGTGAACCGCTCCTTGGCCCACCCCGACCACGTCTTGGTGATCCTGGCGATCTCGACCCCAGCCGTGTCCTGGATGCTGAAGTCCCACGCCTGCCAGCTCTCCGCGTTGATCGAGCCGAGCGTCTGACCAGCGGACTCCAGGCGGAACCTGATGTTGTACCGGCCCCCGAAGAGACCGGCCATGACGCCGAGGTTCTCCTGCACGATCTCGCCCACCGGTCTGCCCTCGGCGCCCATCAGCAGGAACTTCGACTTCCAGACCGTGGCCGGCCGGGTCAGCGTCAGGAGCACCCGACCCTTGAGGTCGACGATCTGCAGCCTGCGGGTCCCGTTGTCGCCTCCCATCACCGCCCGGCTGACGCTGTAGCCCTTCTCCCTGACCGCACCGATCTTCTGCCCGTGCTGGTTGTAGACGCCGAACTCGGACTTCATCTCGAAGAGCTTGGCTCTCTGGTTCACGACCAGCACCGACTCGGTGAAGAGCGTTCCGCCGCCGACCTCGCCGTCGCCGACACCCAGCTGCCGAAGCTGTCGCTGGACCTTCTTGTTCTGCGTGGCGGTCGGCGCCGCGGGAGCGACAGCCGCGGCCGGTCCGGGCCGAGCATCGACCGGCGGCATCGGAGGCGAGGCGAGGGGCGGATCGATCGCCTGGCGCCCGGCCGACCCGACGTGCTCGGTCCATCGGCTGCCGTCCCAGAACCGGTGCTCGAAGCGGCCGTGAGGGTCCGGGTACCAGTTCGCCGGAGCGTGCTGCGACATGAGCGGAGTGTAGGAGTTCGAGCGACCCCGTCATCGCAGGCGCACGAACGACGAAGGCCCGGACCACCAGGTCCGGGCCTTCGTCATCTTGTAGCGGGGGCAGGATTTGAACCTGCGACCTCTGGGTTATGAGCTGCGGAACTCCAGCGCTTCTGAGTCCCTGCACATGGCACCCGTCTGGCAGGCGATCGGGAGATCCGGAGTGAACTCGATCATCGCGCCCGTCGGGTGGGACCAGGTGGAGCCGTCCGAGGGTGAGTTCGACTTCCGCGTCGTCGACGAGCTGCTCTCAGGTGCGCGCTCGGCGGGCGTCCGCTCGTCCTCATCTGGTTCGGTGCGTACAAGAACGCCTTGTCCACCGATGCGCCGGCGTGGGTTCGCCAGGACTCTGACCGATTCGAGCGAGCCGACCGGGGACCCTCTCCTGTGCGGGCCCCTTTCAGCTACGAGGGATCCATGCCTCGCCCCACACTGTCGGTGTTCTCCGGGCCTCTGCGCGAAGCGGACGAGGCAGCCTATGGAGCTGTGATGAAGCACATCGCCCGGGTGGACGAGGATCACACCGTCATCATGATGCAGGTGGAGAACGAGGTAGGGCTCTTGGGGTCGAGCCGCGACCGCTCCTCCGCCGCCCAGCTCGCCTGGCTGTCGCCCGTACGGAGTGTCAGCCGTGAGGATCACGCTGCTCGAGCGGTGAGTGGGCTCAGGCATGACGGGTCCCACCGCGCTGACAGAGTCCTATCGCCGTGCGGCGCCGGGATCCAGGTCGTGGCTCAAGGGGCGCGGGGTCCTGGAGAGTGTCAGGCCCACCGGGAGGTCCGCGATGTGGGCCTCCTGCTCGGACGCGACGTCGAAACGCACGCGGGCACCTCCGAGCGGGACGTTGTGTACGCGCACCCGACCGAAGCCGGGCGGCAGAGCGGGCGCCAGCCAGACCGTCCCGTGCGGCAGGCAGGGGTCGTACCGCAGCAGGGTGCGCAGCAGCAGCAGAGGGGTGGTCGTCGCCCAGGCCTGCGGTGAGCAGGACGTCGGGTACGGCACAGGGCCGCCGGGGTACTCGTCCCGCGCGAACCCGCAGAAGAGCTCCGGGAGCCGACCGCCGAACCGGTCGGCGGCGTCGAGCAGCCCGACCGCGATGCGCTGAGCGTGCTCGACGAATCCGTAGCGCATGAGCCCAGCGGCGATAAGGGCGTTGTCGTGCGGCCAGACCGATCCGTTGTGGTAGCTCGCGGGGTTGTACGCCCCCATGTCGGAGGCCAGCGTGCGTACGCCCCAGCCGGTGAACATCGAGGGCGACAGCAGTCGGTCGGCGACGAGCTCCGCCTTGTCCTCGTCGATGATGCCGGTCCAGAGACAGTGCCCGACGTTCGATGCGCATGCGTCGACAGGGCGCTTGTCGCGGTCGAGGGCGAGCGCGAACATGCCACGGTCCGGCAGCCAGAAGCGCCGGTTGAACTCGTCCTTGAGCACGGCGGCGCGGTCCCGCCACTCCTCGGCCAGGCGGTCGTCCCCCTGGTGACGGGCGAGCAGGGCACGGGCGACGTAGGCGGCATAGACGTAGCCCTGGACCTCGCACAGCGCGATCGGCGCGCGCGGGAGGGAGCCGTCCGCGAACGTGATCCCGTCCCAGGAGTCCTTCCAGCCCTGATTGGCCAAACCGCCTTCGTGCAGGCGTTCGTACTCGACGAAGCCGTCCCCGTCACGGTCGCCGTGGTCGGTGACCCAGTCGAGGGCACGGTCGACGTGCGGCATCAGCGCAGCGAGCTCGTCGTCACCGAAGCCCCAGCGGCACAGCTCGCCGACGAGCCCGACGAACAGGGGCGTCGCGTCCGCGGTGCCGTAGTAGACACCACCGCCGCCGAGGGCGAGTCCCGTGTCGACGCCCAGCCGGACCTCGTGCAGGATCCGCCCGGGCTGCTCCTCGGTCAGCGGGTCGACCTTGGTGCCCTGGAAGTGGGCGAGCGTCTGGAGGGTGCCGAGCGCGAGTGACTGGTCGACCGGCAACGCCATGAACGACGCGAGAAGCGAGTCCCGACCGAACAGGGCCATGAACCATGGCGCACCCGCGGCGACCGCGGTGCGCTCGGGATGTGCCGGGTCGGTGATCCGGAGCGCCCCCAGATCAGTCTGGCTGCGTTCCAGCACCCGCTGGAGCGACTCGTCCTGGACATCCACCACGGGCGCGTGGTCCCGCCAGGCTCGGAAGCGGCGCGACGGGACCGAGTCCTCCAGCGGCTTCCCGATGGGAAAGCTGCTCGCCACCCGCGCGCCGTCGACGACTGGGTGCGCGATGACGTGGCCTGACCACGTGCCGTGGGCCGGCACGGTCGCTCGGAACGTGACGCCGCTGACGTCCGGCACCCCACCGTCGGACGTGATGACCACGCCACGTCGGTGGCCGTGCCACTCGGCCTCGAGCACGACCTCGTCCGCGTCCACTCGGGCGCGGTGGTCCCAGACCCGCTTGACCCGACCTTCCTTGACCTCGAAAAGGTCGGCAAAGTCGGCTGCGACCCGGACCGTGAGCACGAAGGTCGCGGCGGCCCGCCCGTAGTTGCGGACCAGCACGTCCTCACGCAGGCCGGTCGCCACACGACGTTGGCGCTCCACCACGAGCTCCGTGTCGTCGAGCCCGTCCCTCGGGTTCCGGCCCACGAAGACGGCGCGGAACGGTTCGGGCGTCATGACGGCGAGCGCCTCGAGCGGTCGGCCGTCGAGGAGCACCTGCCAGGCGGAGATGATGCGGGTGTCCTCGAAGAAGACTCCGTGAGGTCGACGGGGATCGATGTCTCCGTCGATCCCCGACAGGCAGAACGAGGAGCCCTCGAAGAGGGTGACTGCGCCCGGGCCGCCGACCGCGGTCGTCGTGTCGTCGGAGGTCGACGTCATGACGGGCGGGACCTCTGTGCGGCGGTCGCGGACGCGCCGGCCAATACGGGACGGCTGTGGGCGACCATGTCGGGCAGCTGTGCGGCGAGGGCCGGCCGTGGCGCCTGCGGCCGCTCGGACGCACGTGCCGCGAGCACCTGCGAGTACAGCCGGAGGTGGTCGTCCACCATCCGACCGGTCGAGAACCGCTCCCGGGCCGCGGCCCGGCAGGCTCCCCGGTCGAGCGAACCTGCCGACTCGAGCGCGCTCACCAGGGCACCCTCGTCACGCCGCAGGTAGCCGGTGACTCCGTCGTCGACGATCTCGGGTGCCGCTCCGGCGGGGGTCGCGACGACGGGCGTCCCGCACGCGAGAGCCTCGATCATGACGAGTCCGAACGGCTCGGGCCACTGCATGGGGTTGAGCAGCGCCGTCGCGCCTCCGATGAGCGCGAGCTTGTCCTGCTCCCCGAGCTCGCCCACGTACTCGACCTCGCGCGACAGCAGCGGCTCGACCTCGCGCTCGAAGTACTCATGCTCGCGGGGTTCCCGCAGCTTGGCCGCGATCTTCAGGGGCATTCCCGCAGCGCGCGCCACGAGGACCGCCTCCCGCGGGCCCTTCTCCTTGCACATCCGACCGACGAAGCAGGCGTAGCCGCCGTCACCGGCACCGACCGGGACCCGGTCGACGTCGATGCCGTGGTGGATCACCGCGGCGACGGGTATGCCGCGGGCCGTCGAGGCCTGGTGGTGGGAGATCGCGATGATGGCGACTCCGCGCATCGCTTCGTAGAGGGGTGCGAGCGCCGAGTTGAACGGCCCATGGTTCGTCGTCACGATCGGCGGCGTCCCGTCCGCGTGCTCCAGCAGCGGCCCCGCGAGCGTGTGGTCGTGGATGAGGTCGAGATCGCGCATCGCCGCGTAGGCGTTGATGACGTGGGTCAGCTCGGAGACCGCGTCGCCGGTCAAGGGGCGGTCCGCCGGCGCCGGCGCCGTCCCGGGCACCTGGCGTACCGGGCACTCGCTGTTGGCGGCGGCCGCCAGGAGCACCTCGTGGCCCGCTTCCAGCAGACCTCGGGCCAGGCGGTCGATCACGGACTCCGTACCGCCGTACGCGGGCGGCGGTACGGGTACCCAGGGTGGGGCGACGATTCCGATGCGCATGGTGGTCGTCCTCGTGCGGAGGAGAGCGCCACGCCTCGACGCGAGACCGACGCTACGCCCGGCATCGCCAGGCCGCGCGGGCAAGCCTCGACCCCCGTGCCGGCACCGGGGTGCGTGCGACGTCGGCTCGTCGGATAGTGGTTGCGACCGGTGCGGCGGATCGTCCAGCCACGTGCGACGACCGTGCCTCGAGTCGAGGAGCCCGCCCATGGCCCAGCTGAGCACCCCTCCCGGCGTCCCCGGAGGAGCCCCGGCCCCTCTCGAGGAGCCGACAGACCCGCGCGATCCCCTCCCGCCCAAGCCGTCGACGGCCGGCCCCGCACCGGTGTCCGCGACGGGCCGCGACCTCGCGGAGGGCGACGCAGCCCGTCAGCAGGCCGGCCGGTGGCTCACGACGGCAGGTGGAGTGCCGCTGTCCGACACGGACCACTCCCTCAAGGCGGGGCGGCGCGGCCCGACGCTCCTGCAGGACCACCACCTGCGCGAGAAGATCACGCACTTCGACCACGAGCGGATCCCGGAACGCGTCGTGCACGCCCGCGGCGCGGCCGCGCACGGGACGTTCCAGTCGTACGGCACTGCTGCGCAGCTGACGTGCGCGCATTTCCTCCAGGCGGAGGTCGTCACGCCGGTGTTCGTCCGGTTCTCGACCGTCGTCGGGTCACGCGGCTCCGCCGACACCGTGCGGGACACGCGCGGCTTCGCGACGAAGTTCTACACGGCCGAGGGCACGTTCGATCTGGTCGGCAACAACATCCCGGTGTTCTTCATCCAGGACGCGATCAAGTTCCCCGACGTGATCCACGCCGTCAAGCCGCACCCCGACCTGGAGATCCCGCAGGCGCAGAGCGCGCACGACACGTTCTGGGACTTCGTGTCTCTGCACACGGAGGCCCAGCACCACACGATCTGGAACATGTCCGACCGTGGGATCCCCCGCTCGTACCGGACGATGGAGGGCTTCGGGGTCCACACGTTCCGCCTCGTCGCCGACGACGGCGGGACGACGTTGGTGAAGTTCCACTGGAAGCCGCGGGCCGGCGTGCACTCCCAGGTGTGGGAGGAGGCGCAGCTCACGGCCGGGGCCGACCCGGACTTCCACCGTCGCGACCTCGCGCTGGCGATCGAGTCCGGCGCGTTCCCGCAGTGGGAGCTCGGCGTGCAGGTCTTCCCGGACACCCCGGAGCAGGTGTTCGAGGGGATCGACCTGCTCGACCCGACGAAGCTCGTCCCCGAAGAGCTCGCGCCCGTGCAGCCGGTCGGGCTGCTGACCCTCGAGGCCAACCCGCGCAACTACTTCGCCGAGACCGAACAGGTCGCGTTCCACGTCGGGCACCTGGTCCGCGGCATCGACGTCACCGACGACCCGCTGATGCAGGGGCGGCTGTTCTCCTACATCGACACCCAGATCAGTCGGCTGGGCGGACCGAACTTCACGCAGCTGCCGATCAACCGGCCGCACGCCCCGGTCAACGACATGCTGCGCGACGGCATGCACCAGAGCGCGGACCACGTCGGCGTCGCCCCGTACCGGCCGAACTCGCTGGACGTCGGGTGCCCGTTCCAGGCGGGCGCCGACGTGGCCTTCATCGACGCGCCGACGGCCGTCGGGCCGGCTGTCAAGGAGCGTGGGGCACCGACGTCGTTCGACGACCACTTCAGTCAGCCGCGACTGTTCTGGGCCAGCCTCTCCCCCGTCGAGAAGGCCCACACCGCGCAGGCGTACACGTTCGAGCTGGGCAAGTGCTACGAGCAGGCGATCAAGGAACGCCAGCTGCAGGCGCTCGCCAACATCGACGCCGAGCTCTGCGCCATCGTTGCGGCGGACCTCGGTCTGCCGGCGCCCACCCCGACCCAGGAGCCGGCCGACGTCACTCCGAGCGCTGCGCTCTCGCAGGTGGGAGAGGTCTGGCCGATCGCCGGCCGTGTGGTGGGTCTGGTGGCCGACGACTCGACCGACCTGGACGTGCTCGAGGCCGTGCACGCGGGGCTGGCCGAAGCCGGCGTCCTCCCGCTGGTCGTCTCCCCGCACGGTGGGCCGCTGGCGGACGGCCGCCCGGCGACCGTCGCCCAGCGAACGTGGCTGACCGTCAGCTCCGTGGAGCTCGACGCGGTCGCCCTTCTCGGGTCGGCAGCTCCGGCGCCGGACGCTCGTCCGGGGTTCGACGCCAAGGCCGGCACCGCCGCCGACGGTGTCGACCCACGGGTGGCCAAGATGGTCCAGGAGGCCTTCCGTCACGCTAAGGCGATCTTCGCCGTTCCCGACGCCCGCCGCGTCCTGGCAGCGGCAGGCGTGGACGAGTCGGCGGCCGGCGTCGTGGTCGCCGGGGAGGCCGCCATCCTGGTCGAGGCCCTCGAGGTGGCACTCGGTCGGCATCGCGTCTGGGACCGGTTCGGCCAGGACGTCGCATGACCGGGTCTCGACGCTGATGCGCGGGTCGGTGAGCATCGTCGGACGCGACAGGTCCGAGCAGGCCGCGTCCTGGCAGCAGGTGGTCGGGCGCAACGTGCTGCAGCGGGCCGGCGAGGAGCGCATGGGGCCGGGCGCATGAGGGTCGTCGTCATCGGAGCGACCGGCAACGTCGGGACCGCCGTGCTGCGGCGCCTGCGGAGCGAGAGCGCCGTGGACTCGCTGGTCGCCGTAACACGGCGCATCCCACAGCGCGGGCCGGCGCCTCCGTTCGACGCGGTCACGCGCTGGGTGTCGTGCGACGTGAGCCGGCC
The DNA here is from genome assembly GCF_054049635.1 of Cellulomonas sp. P5_C6. NCBI lineage: Bacteria > Bacillati > Actinomycetota > Actinomycetes > Micrococcales > Cellulomonadaceae > Cellulomonas > Cellulomonas sp. P5_C6. The sequence goes on from NZ_JBFULZ010000020.1 coordinate 14,302, forward strand.
CGACGCACGCGACGTGCTCGTGGATGCGGTGCGCGGGGCGGCCGCGGTGATCCATCTCGCATGGGCGATCCAGCCCAGCCACGACCGCACGTACCTGCGCTCGACGAACGTCGACGGGACGCGGGCCGTGCTCGACGCGGTCGACCGGGCAAACGTGCCCCACCTGATCGTCGCCTCGTCGGTCGGCACCTATGCGAGCACGACCGACGACGACCCCCGCGACGAGAGCTGGCCGGCGACGGGCGTCGAGAGTTCCAGCTACAGCTCGGACAAGGCGACGGTCGAGACGCTCCTCGATGACGCCTCGGACGCCTCCTTCGGCATCGCGCGCCTGCGGCCCAGCCTGGTCTTCCAGAGGGCGGCAGGCGCCGAGATCGGCCGGCTCTTCCTCGGGCCGCTCGTCCCCAAACGAGTGCTGGGCGGCCCGATCCCGGTGCTGCCATGGCCGCGCGGCCTGCGCCTGCAGGGCGTGCACGCCGACGACCTCGCGGATGCCTACGTCCGGGTGGTAAACGCACGCGCTACAGGCGCCTTCAACGTCGCAGGCGACGGCGTGCTCGGGGCCGCGGACGTCGCTCGCGTGCTCGGGGCACGCTCCGTGGTCCAGGTGGACCCGCGACTCGTGCGGGCCGCACTCCTGGCAGCCTGGCAGGCCCGGCTCGCGGTGGCGGGGCCCGGTTGGCTCGACATGGCGATGGGAGCGCCCGTGCTCGACTCATCACGCCTTCGTGACGAGCTGGGTTGGCGACCGACCCACACCGGCGCGAAGGCCCTCGCCGAGGTCGTGCACGCTCTCGCCCGCGGCGTTGGCGCTGCGAGCCCCGCGCTGCACCCTCGTGCTCGGCTGCTGCGTGCCACACCTCGCGCGGAAACCTTAAGACGTAGCTGACGACCGCAGCACGACCACCACGCTCGCCTCGCCCGGCTTGCCTGCGGCCCCGACCGCGCACCGCGTGACGCGCTCGGCCTCGCCTTCGCTGCGGTCTGGCTGCGGCTGCCCGGCACAGTTCCCGACGGGTGGCTACCAGCCGTGCGGGGCGCCGTCGGGCACGTCGCCGGCATGCGTGCCTCGGTCGACACCGAGCTCTCCCGGACGCGGTGCAACAGGTCGCAGACGTCGAGGCGACGCTCCGCGGGCGTCTCCACCTCGTAGGCGTCGAGCAGCCGAGGGACGTCCGCGGTCGTGGATCGCATCGATCGACCGACGGGTGGGAGCGGTCGATCGCCGTCCTCGACGCGGCCCTCGACAGTCGCACGCGATGAACCGCCCGGCGCTCACCGGCTGTCGAAGCGGGCCCACCATCTCCGCCACGGCGGCATCCGCCGCCAGTTGACGACCAAGGTCCGCCACGCCCGCTCCATCCGACGGCGGCGCTGTGCTCGTCCGCGTAGCGAGCGGGCGGACACGCCCACGCGGAGCGAACGGTCGAGCCGGATACGTCGGTGGGGGCCGAGTGCGAACGCGAGGTCGAGGTCGTCGTGGATCTCCGGGTCGTCGCGTCGCACGTCCTCCCGCACGGCCAGCCACGACTCGCGGCGCAGAGCCATGCTCGACCCCCACAACGACGGGTGCCCCAGGGCGAGGTGCGCCAGCACGTAGTAGGCGCCCAGGTAGGCCCCGGAGACCAGGGGGCTCACCCGGAAAGGCAGATCGACGAAGCGGCCGGTGCCCGTGACCGCCGCGAGCCCGGGCTCCGCGCGCATGCGCGTGGCGATCCGCTCGACCCATCGCGGGTCCGGCCGGGAGTCGGCGTCGAGGCGCGCGATCACCTCGCTCGTCGCGGCGTCATAGCCGGTGGCCGCCGCAGCCGGGATACCGACGCACGCCTCGCGGACGACCCGGGCTCCCCACGCGTGCGCCACCGCCGCTGTTCGGTCGGACGAGTCGTTGTCGACCACGACGACCTCGCACGGAGCGACCGTCTGCCGGGACAGCGCCGCGAGGCATCCCTCCAGGGCGACGGCGTCGTCCCGGACGGGGATGACGACGGAGACTCTGGGCAGCTGGGCTCCGTTCACCGGCGACGGACCCCAGGGAGGCGGACGATCGCGGCCACCGTGGCACCGGCGACCCCGGCGGCGAGATCACCCAGGGTGTCGGTGTAGCCGACCTGGATCCGCCCGTCGAGGTAGGTGTGGCCGAACCACTCCGCGAGCTCCCACAGCACCGACAGCGTCGCGCCGATGCCGACGATCGCCACTCCGGCGACCCAGGGGTCGGGCGTCGCGGGTGCGTGCTGCAGGTGCCGCCACCGCAGGAGCCCCCGCCACCCGACCACTGCCAGGAGTCCCGTGGCGGCGGTGTGCACCGCCACGTCGAGCCAGCTCACCGCCACGTACCAGTCGAGCTGGGCAGCCCAGGCGGCGACCAGCAGGGTGCAGCCGCAGGCGACATCAAGGGCGTCGGACGCACCGATCGCCCGAGGCACCATCGTCCCGCCGAGGACGAGCAGGAAGAGCGCCGAACCGAGCGGTCCCCACCGGGATGCAGCCAGGACGACGCTGACAAGAGCGATCGCGCGGACGCCGTCGCCGAGCACGAGCGCTCGCCCTGCCGAGCGGGCTGCAGGTCGCTCGAGCTCGCGCGGACCTGTGGGGACCACGCACACCTCCGGCCGGGACGTGGGATTCCACCCTCGACCGGGCAGACGTCTCGACCCGGGGTGCGCCGATGCGCACCTCATCGTGCGGCCCGCAGCGCACTCGCGCGAGCGCGACCTCCGGTCGCTGCCGGAAGTGTCGCCGGTTGCCGGTGCTGCGAAGTGGAGTTACGTTCGCGCCGTCGTGGTCCTCGACCACGCGCGGAGGTCAGGACGCGGCCCTCACATGCGGCAGCCCCACGGGCTGCGCGCGAGCGGAGGAGCCATGGCGCAGCTCAGTGCGGAGCGGACCGCAGCACGACCGGTGACCGCCCGGCGACGTCCCGTGCGCTTCCACCGGCGCGAGGCCATCGCCGGCTACCTGTTCATCTCACCCTGGATCGTCGGCTTCCTGGTGTTCACCGCCGGCGCCATGATCTACAGCCTCGTCATCTCGTTCAGCCACTACAACCTCGCCACCAACACCGCACGTGCGGCCGGCGTGGAGAACTACCGCCAGCTGCTCGAGGACCCCCGGGTGGCCACCGCGCTCGGCAACACGCTGTTCTACGCGCTGCTGGCCGTGCCGCTCGAGATCGCCTTCGCGCTGTTCCTCGCCTCGCTGCTCAACGGCGTGGGCCGGGGCGYCGGCTTCTTCCGGACGATCTTCTACCTGCCCCGGATGACGCCGGTCGTGGCGACGGCCGCGATCTTCTTCCTGCTGCTCAACGGCAACACCGGCGCGGTCAACCAGTTCCTCGGGTTCTTCGGCATCGAAGGACCGCAGTGGCTGGTGGACCCGACGTGGATCAAGCCGTCGATCGTGCTCATGCAGCTCTGGGCGGTGAGCGGAACGATGGTCATCTTCCTGGCGGCGCTGAAGAACGTGCCTCGCGAGCTCTACGAGGTCGCCTCCCTGGACGGTGCCGGACCCGCGCGGCGGTTCTTCAGCATCACACTGCCGATGATCTCCAGCGCCGTCTTCTTCAACGTCATCGTCCTGACCATCGCGGCGTTCCAGGTGTTCGACTCCGCGTACCTGCTGTTCTGGCGCGACCAGTCGAACTCGTCGCCCGAGGCGTCCCTCTTCTACGCCGTCTACCTGTTCCAGCAGGCGTTCCGTCAGTTCAACTTCGGGTTCGCGGCCGCGATGGCGTGGCTGATGTTCGTGATCATCATGCTCGTCACGTTCGTGCAGATGCGGTTCGGCAACCGGCTCGTCTACTACGAGGGAGACGGCTGATGGCGACGATTCCCCTGGCCGGCCCGCGGGCCCTGCCGCCCGCCGTGCAGACCACCACGGCTCCCGCCCCGCCGCCCGAGCCCCGGAGCCCGGGACGCCGGGTCGGCCGGGTGTTCCTGTGGGTGCTGCTCGCCGCCTTCACCCTGATGTTCCTGTACCCGTTCGCGTGGCTGCTCTCCGCGAGCCTCAAGGGCCGGGGCCAGGTCTTCGACAACTCCCTGTGGCCGTCCGAGTTCCACTGGCAGAACTACGCCGAGGTCTGGCACCAGCTCCCCCTGCTCAGCTGGATCTTCACCAGCGTATCGATCGCACTGCTGGCGGCCGTGAGCGTCRCGCTGTCCAGCTCGATCGTCGCGTTCGGGTTCGCGTACTTCCGGTTCCCCGGCCGAGGCCTCCTCTTCGGGCTCGTGCTGGCGACGATGATGCTGCCGGGCGCTGTGACGATGATCCCGATCTACCTGATCTGGAAGAACTTGGGCGCGCTGGGCACGTGGATCCCTCTGTTCGGCGCCAACCTGTTCGGCTCGGCGTTCTACATCTTCCTGCAGCGGCAGTTCTTCCTCGGCCTGCCCCGCGAGCTGTTCGAGGCGGCGCGGATCGACGGCGCGAGCTACTGGAAGATGTTCTGGAAGGTCGCCATGCCGTTGTCGATCCCGTCCTTCGTCATCGTGTTCCTGTTCGAGTTCCAGGCCAGCTGGAACAACCTGCAGGCCGGCCTCATCTACCTCAACGCCGGCAGCGTCGAGGGGTTCACCGCGCCGCTCGGCATCGCCTACGCGATGACGAAGTACAGCCCGACTGCCGGTGGCCAGGGCGACTACCAGTACGTGATGGTGGCGTCCCTGCTGGTCACGCTGCCGATGCTGCTGCTCTTCGCCTTCGGGCAGCGGTACTTCATCGAGGGGGTGGCGACGACGGGCCGCAAGGGCTAGTCACGCGGACCAGCAGCGAGGGGTCGGCCGGCTCCCCGTCTCAGCCGCCGCGTCGGGCCCGTTCGGGCCGTACCAGCTGCGACTTTCAGCGTGCCCGCCGACCCCCGTGAGAGCCCTGGGCAGCTCGACCTGGTGGAGCGGCCGCTCGCGCGGTGATGGTCCAGGCCCGTCTCGGGATGCGGACCGGCCCACTTGAGCCGACCCTGGGGGAACCGGCTGACCGGCACCAGGTGCCCGGAGCAGCCTTGCGTCGAGAGCACGGCGCGATCACGCCGGTCCTGCGGGACGGAGATCGCCGCTCTCGGCACTCTCCCACCGCGGTCCGGCCATGGACCGTCCCGACCTGCAGGTGCAGCACCGGGACGGGAAGGGAGCACCCATGAGCAAGAGGCAGCGCTGCGCCATCGCCGTCCTCCCCGTCGCCGCGCTGGTGCTGGCCGCCTGCAGCTCGGGCGGAGGCGACACCGCCTCCACCGCGAGCACCGACTTCACCGGCACGCCGAGCGGGACGATGAACGGCTGGGCGTTCGACAACGCCGACGACGTCGGGACCTCGCGCATGGACTACGCCGCCGGCCAGCTGGACGGGGTCACCATCAAGCTGGACCAGACCGCCTTCGACGCCCAGAAGTTCACCACCCGCCTGGCCGGCGGCGACGTCCCCGACGTCGTCCAGATGGACCGTCGCTACGTCACCACGTACGCCGCGCAGAACCTCATCGTGCCGCTCGACCAGTGCTTCGCCGCGCACGACGTGGACCCCGACACCCAGTGGTACCCCTTCGTCGTCGACGACGTCCGCTACCAGGACAAGGTCTGGGCGGTCCCGCAGTTCTACCAGCCGCCGGCGATCCTGCTGAACAAGAAGGTCATGGACGCCGCGGGGGTCACCGACGACCAGATCGACACGTCCAACCCCGAGACCCTGCTGGCCGCGATCGCGAAGATGTACAAGGAGTCGGGCGGCAACCCGGCGACGCTCGGCCTCGACCCCGTCGCCACGGGGCAGGCCGGTCTGTGGGTCCTCGCCCAGGGCGGCACGCTGACGGACGAGAACGGCAAGCCGACGCTCGACGACCCGTCGAACGAGGCGGGGCTGGAGCTGCTCAAGAAGATCACCGACGCGCAGGGCGGGTTCGCCAAGGTCAAGAGCTTCACGGACTCGTTCGACACCTTCGGCGACAACAACCAGTTCGTGAGCGACCAGGTGGGCGCGCAGGTGGACGCCCAGTGGTACCCGAACGTCCTGTCCCCCTACCTGAGCAGCATCCAGCTGGAGGCGGTGCCCTTCAAGGACAAGGACGGCCAGCCGTTCTCCGTGGCGTCCGGCACGGCGTTCGTCATCCCGGCCGGCGCGAAGAACCCGGACGCCGCGTGCGCGTGGGCCCTCGCGCTCACCACGCTCGACGCGTGGAAGGCCGCCGGCGAGGCACGCAGCGCGACGCTGAAGGAGAACGGCGGCCTCAACACCGGGCTGTTCACCGGTTCGCCGGAGGCGGACAAGGCGCTGCGCGAGCAGTTCGTCGTTCCCACCGGGAACGCCGGATTCGACCAGGTGGTGTCGACCTACTACGACGTCCTCGGGTACGGGAAGACGTTCGGCTCCTCGCCCGCGGGGCAGGACATCGAGAGCGAGCTGAACAACGCCGTGACCGCCACGCTGCTGGGCGACAAGTCGGCGAAGGAGGCGCTCGCGGACGCGCAGGGTGCGGCGCAGCGCGCCTTCGACAACGCCACCGCGGGCGGCTGAGCGATGCAGCCCGACGCCGACAAGGGCGCCGTAGGACCCAGCGACGACCCGCGCCCCCGCGAGCCCGACGACGTCCCGACGGCGCCGGACGACCCGACCGACGCGCCGCCCACGGACGGGCCGCTCAACTCCGCCTGAGGTCGCCGTGACGTCCTTGACCGTCCGCCGAGTGAGCGACCTCTTCCGGGTCGCGTTTCGATTCCAGCAGGGGGCGTGTCCCGAGGGAGTAGCAGCATGGACCAGCAGACCATGTGGATCATCATCGACTCCGGCAGCGGGCGCCCCGGCGACCGCGGGGAGGCGCGGTGAGCGACGCACGTGCCCCCGGCGCGCAGCGGTGGGTCCCCGAGACCGACGAGCTCGACGCGCTCCGGTCGGCGGCGCCCGCCTGTCGCGGGTGCGAGCTGTGGGGGCCGGCCACGCAGGTCGTGTTCTCGCGCGGACCGTCCGACGCGCGGATCGCGCTCGTCGGCGAGCAGCCCGGTGACCGTGAGGACCTGGCGGGCGAGCCGTTCGTGGGTCCCGCGGGGCGTGTGCTCAGCGATGCCCTCCGCGATGCGGGAATCGACGAGGACGCCGTGTACCTGACGAACGCGGTGAAGCACTTCCGGTTCGAGCAGCGCGGCAAGCGCCGCCTGCACAAGACGCCGACCACCGTCCACCTGCGCGCCTGCGGGCCGTGGCTGTCCGCGGAGCTGGCCCTCGTCGAGCCGCGGGTCGTCGTCGCGCTCGGGGCCTCCGCCGCGCGTGCGGTGCTCGGCCGGTCCGTGAGCGTCACGAAGGAACGGGGCCGGATCCTGGAGGAGCGGTATCTCGTGACTGCCCATCCCTCGGCGGTCGTCCGGCTGCGCGGGCGCGAGGGCTTCGACGCGGCCCTTGCCGGCTGGTCGGCGACCTTCGCCTCGCGGCGCGCTCCGCGCAGGACTGACAGGCCCGATCACCTGATCGCGTTCCGCGCCAACAGGCGATGGACCGAGTTGGGGGCGCCGAGAACCACAGCCGCCCCGGGTGGCGCCTCGCGCCGTCCGCTCCTCGTGCGACGGCGGCGGACCCCTGCGATGCTCAGTGGAGGTGGAGAAGTCGGCCTGACGCGCTGGCCCGGACTGGACGTGTGCCATGAACGCTGCCGCCACTGCTCTCCCCCGCCGCCTCGCCGACGCCGCCGAGACGTCGTCGACGCTCAACTCGCTCACTACGGTCCTGCGACCCCTGGCGCGCGCGCTCAGCGGAGCTCCGAGGGTGGGCTCCCTCCTGCGCGGCGAAGCCCTCGGACACGCGCTCCACCCGCCGCTGACGGACGTGCCCATCGGCCTGTGGCTGAGCAGCTCGGTGCTCGACGCCCTCGGGCCGGACTACGGCTCGTCCGCGGACCGGCTGCTCGGCCTCGGCATCCTGGCGGCCGCGCCGACGGCGCTGACCGGGCTGGCGGACTGGCAGCGGGGGGGCGACCGGGTCCGGCGGGTCGGCGCACTGCACGCCGCTCTCAACAGCGGGGCGCTCGCTCTCTACTCGACGTCCTGGGTGCTACGCCGTCGAGGGCACCGTTCCGCCGGCGTCGTCTCGAGCCTCGTCGCGGGTGCCGCCGTCGCGGCCAGCGGCTACCTCGGCGGACATATGGTGCTGGTGCTCCACTCGCCCGACGAGCCCGACGGGGAGCCGGTCAGCGGTCCGCCCGGCGGCGGCACCGGGCGCATCGACGTCGAGTCGTAGTCGGCCGCAGAGGCGGCAGACGGGAACCGGAAGCGGGTACGACGGAGATGCCCGGTTCGAGAACCGTGAGCTGMTCAGGACCSTTCGGGCGGGGGGCGGGACCCAGATCCGGGCCGACGACGTCTGCGTTCGTCGACAGCCCGCGCTCGCAGCCCTGCGCGGCTGAGGCGCCGACCGCTTCCGGCGCCGTGCGACGCTGCGAGCGAGGGGCCGCGCTCAGAATGGCGCGTCCGGCTCGAGAGCGACCTGCCCCTCCGTCGTCCAGTGCACGACCAGCAACGTCGCGTCGTCCTGCAGCACGCCTCGCTGGTGATCCAGGATGCGGCGGCGGACCCGCCGCACGACCTCTGGCAGCGCGATGCCGTCGCCCGTCGACCGCTCGAGCACCTCGACCAGCCTCTCGAGGCCGAACACCGTGCCTGCGGCGTCGCGCGCCTCGATGATGCCGTCGGTGTACAGGACGACGGCATCGCCGGGCTCCAGGCGTTCGTCCGCGACCGACGTCTCGCGGGCTTCCAGCCCGAACAATGGGCGCCTTCCGCGCCGGAGCTCCTTGACCACGCGCCCTCTACGCAGCAGCAGCGGCGGCGGGTGGCCGGCGTTGACGTAGCGCAGGTGACCCGAGTACAGGTCGAGCCGGCACAGGACCCCGGTGGTGTACATGTCACCGCCGAACTGGTCGGCGATCACGTCGTGGATGGCGTCCGCCTGTTGCAGCAGCCCGTCTCCCGACCGCCGCGCCTGGCGGTACGCCGCGACGGCTGCGGCCGCCGCCAGGCCGGCGCGCAGGTCATGGCCCGTCGCGTCGGCGATGGCGAACTGCACGTGGTCCGTGGCGATCGCGTAGTCGAAGACGTCCCCGCCGACCGCCTCGGCAGGCTCAAGGCGCGCCGTGATCAGCACCCGGCCCGATCCGGCCGTCAAGGGCGGCAGGAGCGCCCGCACGAGCTCGGCCTGGACCTCGCGCGGCCGCTGGCGACGCACGTCGTCGACGCTGTCGCCGTACGCGTCGAGCACCGTGACGAGGTGCCCTAGGTAGTGCGTGAACCACCAGCACTGCCGGCGAAGGGTCGGGTCGTCGAGATCGGCAGGATCGTCGACCTCCACCTCGAGGACGCCCAACCGCTCGGCCCCGTCGAGGATCGGTATCCACAGCCTGGGTCCTCCGACGGTGGTCGCCTGGGTCTCGACGAGGCGGTACGCCCGCCCGGCCAGCGTGGACTCGATGTTGCGTACGCCGCCGACGCCGCCCACGGGGACCAGAAGCTCGTCGGTGTCGTCGACCAGGTAGGCGAGTGCGCGGACGCCGAGCTCACTGGCGCCGGTGCCGACGGCCCGGGCCAGAGTGTCGGGAGCGGCGAGGTGGGTGGCGCGGAGCAGCTCGGTGAGTGCGGCCAGAGGGCCCCCCGGTCGATCGAGCTGGCGGACCGTGCGCCCGTACGGCGCCCGGTTGCGCCAGTGCAGGTCGTCCAGCCGCTCGTTGACGGCGAGGGCCACCCGGTCCGCCTCCGCCGGAGGGAGCGCGCGTGCGCCGTCGAGGTACTMCTCGAGCTCAAGGGGACCGATCGACGCGCCGAGCGCGAAGCTCCGCAGCCACAGTTCCTGCACCGTCAGCTCGGCCCGGGTGCGGCCCACCTCGATCAGCCGACGTTGCCGGTCGGCGACCGAGCCGGGGCTGCCTCGGGTCATCGAGACCTCGTGCTGCTGCGGCGCAGCAGGCGGGCAGCGGTCTCGTGGACGCCGCGCGCGTCCCGCTCGGCCATGCTCATCAAGAACGTCATAGCCGACTCGGCGGAGACTCCCTCGCGCTCCATCAGGACGCCGCACGCCCGGTTGATGTCGTCGCGCTGACGCAGGAGCACCGTCAGGTCGTCGCCCAGCTCACCGGCCCGACGGTAGGCCTCGGCCTGGGAGAGCAGGATCGCGGCCTGCGCGGCGAACAGCCGGAGCGTCGCCTCGTCGCCCGCGGTGAAACTGTCCGGGACCTCCGCATAGATCTTGACCGCGCCCAGCGCGGAGTCGCCCATGACCAACGGCGCGCTGAGGCAGGCAGCGACAGATGCCTGCGCGGCGGCTGCGGTCCAGCGAGGCCACCGGGTCTCGGCCGCGAGGTCGTCGACCCGCACGAGCACCCGCTTCCGCCATGCCGTCAGGCACGGGCCCTCGCCGAGCTCGTACTGCAGCGCGTCCACCTGTTCCACGGAAGGATCCGTGGCCGCCACGGACAAGATCTCCGTACCGGGCCCCGCCACGGTGAGGCCTGCGCCGGACGTGCTGGCGACCATCCGCTCAGCCGCCGCGGTGAGCAGACGCAGCAGCGTGTCCACCGTCTGATCGGGAAGGTGCTGGCCCGACGCACGCGCCATGACCGGTCGAAGCTCGTCGGGAACGACCGGCAGCGTCATCGCTCCGGGCCGATCTGGGTGCCGGGCGACGTACCCCGGCGCGCGGTCCGCCGGACGTCCTGAACCATGACGGTCCCCTTCGACGTGCACCCGGACGCGGCAGCGCAGGGTCACGGGACGCCCGTCCTCGACGTCCCCTCGAGCATGACGCCGACAGGGAGCTGGCGCACCTGGGCGCGGCGAGGGATCTGCGTGTCGAGCAGCCGGGTCGCCCGGGTTGCGGCCGCGTGAGGTCGTCCCTCCGTCGACGAGCAGGTTCGGCGGGGCGGCCGAGCCCGTCGGTCGATCGCCGCACCGGGCACGACGACGACAACGTCGTGATGATCGCGACGCCGGCGTGCCAGCGCGGCCTCATGGCTGCTCGTGCCGCCTCTGCTCCTCGACCAGGCGCCGTGCACCGTCGCCGTCGCGCTCCTGTGCGAGGCCGCGGAGCATCTGGTCCACCTTCTCCTCGCCCTGACGCGGTGCCAGGAGCGGGACGTCGGGATCGACCACCGCCTCCACGACGACGGGACGGTCCGCGGCGAATGCTCGCCGCCACGCCGCGGTGACGTCCGACGCGCTCGCGACGCGGATCCCGGTGAGACCGAGCAGATCGGCGTAGTCGGCGTAGGGGAACGCCGGCACGTGCTGCGACGTGGGGAAGCGCGGGTCACCCTCCATCTCGCGCTGCTCCCAGGACACCTCGGAGAGGTCCTCGTTGTGCAGCACCAGGACGACGAATCGCGGGTCGGACCACTGCCGCCACCTGTCGGCGACGGTGATGAGCTCCAAGAGCCCGTTCATCTGCATCGCTCCGTCACCGGCGAGCGCAACGACGGGTCGGTCGTCGTGCAGCAGCTTGGCCGCGATGCCGTACGGCAGGGCGGAGCCCATCGACGCCAGCGTGCTGGACAGGTGCGCGGGCGCGCCGGGCGGCAGCCGGAGGAACCGCGCGTACCAGTACGTCACCGAGCCGACGTCGACGGCCACCTGCACGTCGGGCGGGAGGTGGGCCGAGAGCTCGTGCACCACCAGCTGCGGGTTGAGCCGCTCGGCGGACTGTGCGACCCGGCGGCGCGCCGTCTCCTGCCACCGCGAGACGAACTCCTCGACGTCGGCCCGCCACGCCGTCCGCTCGGGCAGCAGGGGCAGCAGGGCCTCTACCGTGTCCGCCGCGTCGCCGACCAGAGCGAGCTCCACCGGATACTTGGTGCCGATGTTCCTCGCCGTGACGTCGACCTGGACGGCGCGCGCCTGGCCGGGAGCGGGGTAGAACTCGGTCCACGGGTCGTTGGACCCGACGATCAGGAGCGTGTCGCACGCCGCCATCAGGTCCGCGGACGCGGTGGTCCCGAGGTGGCCCATGACGCCGCAGTGGTACGGCAGCGACTCGTCCAGCACGGGCTTTCCCAGCAGCGACGTCGTGAGCCCCGCACCGAGCCGCTCCACCACGGCCCGCACGGGGCCTGCGGCGTCGCGGGCACCCTGCCCGACCAGCACCGCCACGCGCTCGCCGGCCGAGAGCAGCTCGGCGGCAGAGGACAGCTGCTCGGCACGCGGCAGCGACCGCCCCCGCGCGAACGCGACCGAGGTCGGGACGAGCCCGTGCTCGTGGTGGTCGCCCTGCGGAAGCTCCGCCTTCTGCACGTCGTGCGGCACGATGACGCAGACCGGGCTGTTCGTCGCCAGCGCCGTCCGGAACGCGTTGTCGAGCACGTGCGGCAACTGTTCCGGGGTCATCGCCGTCTGCAGGTACTGCCCGCAGACGTCCTTGAAGACGCTGTGCAGGTCGACCTCCTGGAGGTACCCGGAGCCGAGCGCGGTGCTGACYACCTGTCCGACGACGGCGACGACCGCGACCCGGTCGAGCTTGGCGTCGTAGAGGCCGTTGAGCAGGTGCACGGCGCCGGGACCCTGCGTCGCCAGGCAGACGCCGACCCCCCTGCCGTACTTGGCGTGGCCCGTGGCCATGAACGCCGCCATCTCCTCGTGCCGAGCGGTCACCAGAGCGATGCGGTCCTCGCGACGGCGCAGGGCCGCGAGGATCGGATCGATGCCGTCGCCGGCGTAGCCGAAGACACGGTCGACGCCCCAGTCGAGAAGTCGCGCGACGATGCCGTCGGCGACGGTGCGCGGGGTCACGACAGGTCCCCCTCTCCGGCGTTCCGTCGGCGACGCGCACGCCCCGCCAGCGTCACGACGATCGCGGCGGTAACCAGGATCACCGCGGGGATGAAGACGACGGTGCCGGTCGACACCGCCCCCCCGGTCCGTTCCTCGGGGGTGTCCTGGTGCGGGCCACCCACCTCGCCGTCGTAGTCCGTCGAGAGAACAGGCGACGGTTGCGGTCCCTGGGTCGTCTCCCCCGAACCTTCGGTGGGCGTCGTGCCCGCCGACACGGACGCCGTCGCCGGGCTGCTGAGCGCGACCCCGGCGGCGACCAGCACACCGTGGACGGCGAGCAGCGCGGTCGATATCGCAGCTCGTGGCGGGCGAGGGTGACGACGGCCCTTGGCAGGTGCAGCACTGGACATGAGGCCTCCGAGCGGCGACGCCCGGTCGTCCGCCGCTGAGGAGCGGCGCTCCTCCGGTGTCGGCTGCCCCTACGTCTCCAGGGCTCGGCAGGCACGGACCCGCCCGGTGGCCTCATCGCTCCGGGTCGGGCGGACGCCACCCGCCCAGGCTAGGCACCAGGCCCGGCCTCCGCGCGCTTAGCGGGGCGGTTGTGGCGACTACCGGCGAACGACGACGGGGTCGAGGGGGCCGTGATCGGGGCCTCGGGTCCGTCGGCGTTCGCCGAGAGCCGCGGCACGCTTCCCGTTTCTCGAGAAGCGTCAGCCTCGCCATCCTCGCAGAGCGGCACGGCCAGGAGGGCGTAGCCCGACACTTCACCCCGGTAAGGAGGTCCCGTCAGGGGTGGGTGGCGACCGTCTGTCGACTGTGCTCCAGCGGCTGCCGTGCGCGGGCCGACAGCCCGGCGCCCACCGTCTCGCCGGCCGCACCCACGACGTCCACCGCGATGTCCCGGGCGGCGCACCGGCGCTGTGCCGACTGGACGAGGAACCTCAGGACCGCGCCGGCGTCCTCGACGCCACTCAGGTCGACAACGACACGACCGGTCTCCCGGCCCGCGACCATGAGCGCGCCCAGGGCGGCCGCGAGCTCGGCCATCGCCGTCACATCGACGCGCCCGGACACCCGGAGGACGGGAGCCGCTGCCCCTGGGGGGTCCAGCTGGATCTCCAGGGTGCGTTGCCGTCCGCGGGGTTCCCGAGCTGGCAGGCGGATGTCGTCGATCGCCGCGATGAACAGCTCGTCGACGGCGCCCCGGGCCTTCGGACCGACGCCGCCGACCGACAGGACCGCCTGGACGAGTCGGTCTGCGAGCACGCGCAACCGGACGTTGCGCTGCTGGGACGCCCATCGCAACAGCTCGAAAGCGGCGTCACTGTCGACGCCGTAGACGAGCATGAGCATGCCCTTGGCCTGGTCGATCGCCGCGTGCGACTCGAGCGCGATCTGCAGCTCCGTGTTGACCTCCGCGGAGACCGCCTGCCGTTCACGCACCGAGTCGTCGACCACGAAGCCGGTGACCGTCTCGGTCCCGGGGACGGACGCCACCGTGATGAGCACCTGGCGCACCTGTCCGGAGAGGTCGACGAGGTGGTACGCGCACCCGTGCGGCTGGCCGTCCGCATCATCGAGCACCTCGCCGACGCGCTCGCGGTCCTCGGGGTGGACGTGGCTGAGGAAGAGTGCGCGGGTCGGGACGACGTCGCCCGGCGCCATGCCGTGCAAGGCGAACATCGCGTCGGACCAGGTCCAGCGGGGCACCGCCGACGTGTAGCTGAAGCTGCCGATCGAGAGCGTCGAGGTAGTCACAAGATCCTCCTACGCGCCTGGACACATGGAGGGGTCCCGCGGCACGGCTCGCAACTGAACCGGGACGGGCCCGACAGGTCGACCAGTGACCGGGCCGACCAGTGTTTTTTGCGCTCCGGAGAGGGTAGGGCGGCCTGGCCCGGCCCGCGACGGGAACGGCCAACCAGTCGGTGGCAGATCCGGTACACGTGGCTAGCATGGAAGGACGGCGCGATGCCGACCAGAGCGGGACCGCGCGCACGAGCAGCGGAGGTGGCGGTGAGCAATCCGGTCGCCGTCCACGCGGACCTCGCCCGGGTCATCGCCTGGGCAACCGCGGACGAGACGCTGCACGTGCGGCCGTGCCGCGCCCCGGTCGAGATCCTCGGCGCCGACGGCGCCGTKATCCTCGTGGCGTCCGCCGATCGCGAGCAGCACGCTCTAGCGGCGCACGGAAGAGCTGGCGCACAGCCTCGAGGTCGCGCAGTTCCTTCGCCTACCGCCCGAGCGGTGCCGCGCCGACCGACCCACCGCTGGAGCCGCGAAGGACGGTAAGACATGAGTGCCCACGACGCTGAGCAGGCTCTCGCCCAGATACTGGGCGATCTCGTCCGCGAGCACGAGACGGCCGACGTGCTCTCCGAGCTGGTCCACGAGTGCGCGACGTTGCTGCCGGCCGACGCCGCCGCGCTGCTCGTCACCAACGGCCGCGGCTCCCTCGAGCTGTTGAGCGCCACGTCGCACCGGGCCAGCGAGCTCGAGATCTACCAGGCGCAGCACCGCTCGGGACCGTGCGTCGACGCCCTGCGTCACGGCGACCGGGTGGTGGCCGTTGGGGCGGACGACATCGTCTCCCGGTGGCCGGAGGTGGGGACCGCGATCGTCGAGTCAGGGTTCCAGGCCGTGGACGCGCTGCCGATGGTGTGGCACGGTCGCGTGCTCGGCGGCCTCAACGTGTTCTCCGCCGAAGCGGTCCCACTGGAGGGATCGTCGCTGCAGCTTGCGCTGAACTTCGCCGACGTCGCCTCGATCGCCCTCGCTCAGCCCGGCATGCTCGAGGACGACGAGCTCGACGAACGCATCAGCGTGGCGCTGGAGGGAGGCGCGGTGATCGAGCAGGCCAAAGGCGTTCTGGCGCAGGCCCTGCGGGTAGACATGGCAACGGCGTACGACGAGCTGCTCCGCCGCGCCCTCGACACGCGCTCCACCCTGAGTGCGACCGCACGCGAGGTGATCCGTGAGGCCCACGGGCGCTGAGTCGCCCGGCCGCCGGCCCACTAGCGTGGTCCATGCCGAGTGGGGCCCGGGCACCGTGAGCGCCGTCGAGGCCGACCTGGTGACCGTGCGCTTCGACGAGCGCGGCTAGTTCACGCTGGACACCGCCATCTCGCGGACTCAGGTCTGCTCGGGCCGGGCTGACACCGCCCCTGGCCTTCGTCCGGCGGTCCGACGCGAAGGACGGGGGCGCCCGGTCTCAGGCCCGGATGAGCGGGCCGTGCGCGTCGGGGTTGTTGGGATCCTGGATCGCCGGGGGTGCGTTCGGTCGCTCCTTGTCGGAAATCCCGTCGAGCTCGTCCGGGAGGTCGGGGACGTCGTCCCGGGCCGCTGACTTGTCGTCCATCGTCGTCCATTCCTGTGCTGTCATCGCCCGAGCCGCCCGCGCAAGATCGCCTTGCTCTGCTGAGCGCCCTTGCGGCTGTCGGCCTGGGCCTGGCGGAGGAACGCCAGCTCGTCGTGGCCCCCAGCTCCGCGTCGTAGTTTCTTGTCGGCGATGCCGGTGACGCCTCCGGTCTCGCTGTCTGGCGCCGGTGCGGCAGCCACGTCGTGTGCGTGCTCAGAGCTGGGGCCGCACCCCTGCCTCGCGTTGGATGGCGACGAACGGGCGCTCGGCGTCGCCCTTGAGCGCGGCCGCGTCAGGACCGCGTCGGAGCAGGGGGAGCACGGTGCGGTGCTGCACGTCCTCGAGCTCGAAGCCGAGCGCGGCGTACAGCGCGAGCACGGCCAGCGCGATGCCCGTCCAGCCCGCGAGCTCCGTCAACGCGGAAGATCCGGTCAGCTGCACGATCCCGGTGAGTGCGAAGCGCACGGCACTGAGTCCCATGACCACGGCGGCGACGAGCTTGCCGGACGCGGACACCGCGGGCACCAGCATCGCCGTGGCCGACGTCAGCAGCAGGACGCCCAGTCCCGGCGAGTGCGCGCCGGGAGCGGCCTGCAGCGTCGTGACGCAGACCGCCGCCCACGTGCCGGCGAGCACGCCCATCCCGGTACCGGCGACCGGATCCCGGGCGAGGAACCCGATGACGCTGGCGAGCAGCTGGACCGGCACCGTGAACATCAGGACGCCGAGCGCGACGACCGCCCCCTGGTCCGCCGGCACCCACTCGAGCTGCACGGCGGCGAACCCGGTGGTGGCCACGACCAGCCCGAGGAACCCCAGAGGCAGCGGCGTGCCCACGGGCCGCAGCACGACCCGGACACGGCTGCTGTCGACCGCGCTCATCGCAGGACGGACCTGGCCTTCGTCGCCGTGGTCTGCACCGCGCGCAGGCCGCGCGAGCCCAGCGTCGGTCCGTCCTGCTGGCGCTCGACCCGCTCAGCGAGCCGGCGGGCGATCGACGCGACGACGGGGAGCAGGACGACGACCAGGACGAGGACCCGCAGTCGGCGGAAGAGCAGGAACCACATCGGTGCCTCCGAGGATCGGTCAGCCACCGACGCGCCTTCCCGACGTCGACCTCCATCGTCGGCCCGACCCGGCGCCGACGCACGTCGGCGCTGTCAGTCACGCACGATCTGCGCGGCCGACTCCTTGCGCTTGGCGCGCAGCCACGTCACCTGGCGACGGTTCTGCGCGGCGCAGAGCTCCACGAGCTCCAGGAGCCCGTCGTCCCGCCGGGCCTTCGCCGCCTGGCCGAGCACGTCCCAGTCGGTGGCGAGCCCGCACGCCGTGCCGTAGACGTCGCGCAGGTCGGCCAGCAGGGCGGCGCCGGGATCGTCGCGCGCCAGCGACGGGGCGGAGACGTCGGGCAGGCGGAGGTCCGCGTGCTCGGCCAGGGCGGCCGCGTGATCCTGCGACCACCGGGCCAGGTCGCGCGCCACGAAGTGCACGTCCTGCTCAGCCCGGTGGGCGTCGGCCAGGGCGACCAGCCGGGCGGCGAGGTCCGCCTCCGCGGTCGCCATCTGCTCGAGCAGCCGCGCGACCTTCATGACGCACTCCCCGCCGGCAGCACCTCGTCGACCTCCGCCGCGGGGCCGCCGCGGGTGGCCGGCACGCCGGGCACGACCGGGGCGGACGCCGTCGTGGTC
>NZ_JBFULZ010000021.1:0-31765 GCF_054049635.1 Cellulomonas sp. P5_C6
CCAGGATCGCCTCGGCGGCGAACGGGAGCGCCTGTCCGGCGGCGAACAGGAACGCGCCGAGAGGCGGGCCCACCAGCTGGTTCACCGTGACGAACCCGGCCTGGATCCGGCTGTTGGCCAGGGCGAGGTCGTCGCGCTTGACCAGCATCGGGACCAGGGTGCTCGACGCGTTGTCCGCGAACGTCTCGGCCGTCCCCAGCAGGAACATCGCGGTCAGCACCAGCAGGATCGACGCGACGTCGGTGGCCACGGCGACCGCCAGCAGCACCAGCACGACGGTCCGCAGCGAGTCGACCAGGATCACCAGCCGCCGCCGGTCCAGCCGGTCCGTCAGCGCCCCGGCCCACAGGCCGAACACCAGCGGCGGCAACCACTGCAGCAGCGCGGCCAGGGCGACCAGGAAGGCGTCGTCGGTCCGGCTCGCGACGAGCAGCGGCCCGGCGGCGATGACGATGCCGTCGCCGAGGTTCGAGCTCCACGACGAGGCCAGCAGCCACCGGAACCTGGTGCCCAGCCGCGGGGGGACGACGACGTCGACGATCTGACTCACAAGGCCGAGACGCTAGTCGCCCGGAGCGACCCGGCGACACCACAATGCAGCGCGGTGCACCTCGTCTTCGTGCAGACGCATCACACGCGGTCCCCGGCCGCGCTGCGGTACCAGTCGACGAAGGCTTCACCCGGGACGCCGGAGCATCGGCGGAAGGCGGACCGGCGCAGGGACAACGGACGCAGGTTGAGCCAGCTGGCCTTCGGCAGCCCGGGAACACCCTGCGGCACTCGCACGTGGTCGCGGCGCGCGCTGCGGTCCTGCGACGTGAACCGGGCGACCTCGTACGTGCCGCCGTCGACGGCCAGCACGAGCACGGGCCGGTCCTTGCCGCCCGACCCGTCCTCGAACGGCACCAGCGCGAACCAGACCTCGCCCGGCCGGGGGCGCCGTCCCCGCGGGCGGAGCAACCACCCGAGCGCGAGGACGGCCGCGACGGCGCCGACGATCGCCCACGGGTGGGTCGCGGGCAGCTGGGCGATCTCGTTCATCCGCGCAGCGTAGGGGCCATAGTGGTGCCCTCCCTGCAGATCCGAGCGAAGGAGCTCCCGTGGACTGGACCCTCGAAGTCGTCGTCGTGCCGGTGAGCGACCTCGCCGCCTCCATCGCGTTCTACCGCGACCAGGTCGGGTTCGACCTGGACCACGAGACGGTGAACGAGTTCATGCACGTCGCCCAGCTGACCCCGCGCGGCTCCGGCTGCTCGATCGTGATCGGCAACCTGCCCTCGCAGTCCGAGATGGCGCCGGGCTCGCTGAAGGGGCTCCAGCTCGTGGTCGCCGACGCCGCGGCCGCCCGCGCGGAGCTGATCTCCCGTGGGGTCGAGGCCTCGGAGATCACGGTCTTCGACGAGCGCGACGGCGGAACGTTCTTCGGGTTCAGCGACCCGGACGGCAACTCGTGGGCGGTGCAGCAGCTCAAGGTCCGCGGCGAGAAGCCGCTGATCCCGCTCGACGCGCGGGGCCGGTTCGGCGCCTAGGACTCCGAGGCGAACACCCGAGGCCGCGGCRTCTCCTCCCCGTAGCCCCGTCGTCGCGCCCGCAGTGCCCGTGCCAGGAGCGCCGGCCGCAGGAGCAGCAGCGGCGATCCCATGAGGTGGTAGACGCGGGCCATCGACGCCTGCGCGAGGACGTCGCCGTGCGCGCCCAGCCGGCCGAGCTCGCGCGTCCACCGGGAGAAGAGGGCGGAGAACCGGGGCACGCGGCCGCCCGCGGCGGGATAGCGCAGGTCCTCGCTGGTGGCGATCTGCCAGGGGAGGTCGACCAGGCGGGCGAACCGCCGGAGCAGGCGTCGTGTGTGCCACCGGCCACGAACGGCCTCCCGCAGCGCGAGCGCCTCGAGCGCCGCGATGGTCACGCCCTGGCCGTACACCGGGTTGAAGGCGCAGAGCGCGTCGCCGACGACCAGCAGGCGGTCCGGCCACCCGCGCACCCGGTCGTAGTGGTGCCGCAGGTTCCCGGTCTGCCGGTGCAGTGCGACCTCGGCGGACGGGTCGCCGACGAGGGAGGCCAGGGCCGGGTCGGGGAGCGAGGCGAGGGATCCGACGAATGCCGCGTGGTCCCGCCCGGGCCGACGGTCACCGGACCCGACCGCGCAGACGAGCCAGCGGTCGCCCTCGACCGGCAGCGCGAGGCCGCCGGAGCGCTCGGGCGTCTGGAGCACCACGATCCCGTCGACGACGACGGTCCCCGTCGGCACCTGCACCTCCGCCGTCGCGTATCCCACGCGCGCGTCGACCTGGGTGGTCCGCGCGGGTCGCACACCCAGCCCCTCCAGCCAGTGCGGGAGCCGCGAGGACCGACCCGACGCGTCCACCACGAGGTCGGCCGGGACCGGTGCGCCGTCCTCGGTGTCGACGAACCACCGCGGCCCGCCGGACGGCCCGCGGCGAAGACCCTTCACCACCGTGCCGTCCCGCACCTCGACGCCCGGCAGGCGGAGCACCCGGCGCCGCACCACGTGCTCGAACAGCGGCCGGGTCGCGGACACGATCCCGTACTGCTCCGCGCGCGGCGCCCACCCCGACTCGCCCAGCCAGGCCAGGTGCCCGGTGTCCAGCGGCACGGCACCGGACGCCCGCAGGTCGGCGTCGACCCCCGGCAGCAGCTCCTCGATCRCGAGCAGCCCGCGGTGCAGGAACACGTGCGGCTGCCGCCCCTGCGGGACGCCCTTGCGCGGCCCGGGGGCGTCGGGCAGCACGTCGCGCTCGAGCACGACGACCGTCCGGCCCGCGCCGGCGAGCGCAGCGGCGGCGAGCGTGCCGGCGAGGCTGCCGCCGACCACCACCACCCGACGGATCTCGTCCCGATCGCGCATGCCGCCTCCCCCGGGACCAGCATGGCGCGGGACGGGGGCGGTGGGCAGTGCCCTGCGGAGATTCGGGCCGCCGGGTCGGGGGCGCGGCGGTCCTCGCCGTCGTCGCACCGGCGTACGGTCAGCGGGTGAGGAACCGCGCGTGACCAGCACCGTCGTGATGAGGACGCTCAGCGGGCTGCATCGTGCGCTCGTGAAGGTGAGCCGTGGCAGGTTCGGCGGCGACCTGCTCGGGTTGCCGTCCCTGGAGCTCACGACCGTCGGTCGCCGCTCGGGCAAGGCTCGGGTCTCGATGCTGACGGCGCCGCTGCAGGTCGGGCCGGCGCTCGTGGTCGTCGCGTCGGCCGGGGGCGACGACCGTCACCCCTCGTGGTTCCTCAACCTGCTCGACCACCCGCAGGTGCAGGTCGCGGTCTCGGGCGGCCGGCCGACGCCCATGCTGGCGAGGGTGGCGACGCCCACGGAGCGTGAGGAGCTCTGGCCCCGGGTCACCGCCGCGCTCTCGAACTACGCCGAGTACCAGGAGCGGACGTCGCGCGTGATCCCGCTCGTCTTCCTGGAGCCTGCCGCTCACCGGTGAGCGGCGGTGATCAGCCCAGCAGCGAGAGCAGCTGGCCGAACAGAGCCGACGCGCCCACGCCGATCAGGGTCCAGGCGATCATGCTGCCGCCCAGGTAGGCGGCGAAGCGTCCGTGCTCGCCGGCCGAACGTCCCCACCGCGGAGCCGGCGCCCAGCGCACGGTCTCGGACAGGTCGGCGACGCGACGCGACAGCGGGATCGGCGAGAGGGTGGGGGAGGTGGTGGCGGCGGACATGGCGTGCTCCTGGTGGGTGCTGGTTCGAGCGTCGGGATCGCCGACCTGACCATCGTCCCACCCCGGTGGGGTACCGGACCGGGCCGAAAGACCCACAGGAGGCGCTGGCGTGACGGGCGGAGCGGGGTACTGGGACGGGCAGGCGGCGACGTACGACCGCACGACCGCCTTCCTGGAGCCGAGGCTGTTCGCCCCGGCCCGTCGGTGGATCGCCGACCGCGTCTCGGGCAGCACACTGGAGGTCGCTGTCGGCACGGGCGCGAACCTGCCCTACTACGCCGACCGCGCCACCGACCTGACGCTCACCGACGTCAGCCCCGCGATGCTCGCCGCGGCGTCGGACCGGGCGGGGTCGCTCGGCGTCCCGGTCCGCCTGCTCCGGTCCGACGCCGCCGACCTGGAGCTGCCCGACGACTCGTTCGACACCGTCGTCTGCACCCTGGCGATGTGCTGCGTCCCCGACGAGCTCGCCGCGCTGCGCGAGCTGGCCCGGGTGCTGCGACCCGGCGGCCGGCTGCTGATGGCCGACCACGTCGAGTCGTCGGCACGCCTGGGCCGGGGGGTGCAGCGCGTGCTCGACGTGGTCACCCCGAAGCGGGCCGGGGAGCACCACCGCCGGCGCCCGTCGCTGCTGCTCGAGGACGCGGGCCTGACGCTGGTCGAGAGCGCGGCGTCCCGCTGGCGGCTGGTCGAGCGGGTCTGGGCGACGACGGCGCCGCGCTGAGTCCGCGACTCGCACCCGTCGACCTGCGCGGTCCCCCGACCCGGGCGCAGCGATATGCCCTAGTCTCGGCCCATGCTCATCCTCGGCCTGATCCTCTTCGGGATGCTCATCGGCGCCCTCGCCCAGCTCATCCTCGGCAAGGAACGCAAGGGCATCGACTGGACCATGGCGATCATCGCGGGCCTCGTCGGCTCGTTCGTCGGCGGCCTGCTGGCCAGCCTCCTCGCCGGCGACGGTCTGGAGCTGCGGCCCAGCGGCATCATCGGCTCGATCGTCGGCGCGATCGTCATCACGGCGATCTGGCGCGGGACCCTGGCCCGCCCGAAGGCCTGACCCGCGGGTACTCAGCGGCCGGGCTGCACGAGGGCGCGTCGCGTCACCATCTGCTGGCCGATGATCAGCAGGGCGAAGCCCCAGATGGCATAACGGTCGCTCGCGGCTGACGCGTGGACGAAGGACGACCCTTCGGAGCCGGCCATGCCCTTCAGGATCGCGTTCCAGTTGAGCGCTGCGATCAGGTTGCCGACGCCGATCGCGCACAGCAGCCCGCCGACCGAGAGCCAGCGGTGCGCCCAGTGTCGCCAACGGTCCGTCGGCGTGTCGCTCTCGAGGTCGCTGACCGCTTGCATGTTCTGACCTCCGCCTGGGATCCGCTCGGTGGGCTCGACGCTAGCGTCGAGCGCGGTCACCGGGGTGGAAACGGCCCCACGTCATCGATGGGCTACGAGACGACCCCGGGTGAGTAGAGCGCCCAGAGCGGCCGCGACGTCGCCGGGCTTCTCCTGGAGCACCATGTGGCCGGCCCGCTCGACGAGCACCAGATTCGCGCCCGGGATTGCCGCGGCCGTCTCGCGCGCCGTCTCGACGGGCATCAGCTGGTCGCCGAGGCCGTGGACGACCGTGGTCGGGCAGGTCAGCGTCGGAAGCAGCGGTCGTGAGTCGACCCGGTCGACGCAGGCCTGGAGCTGGCGGACGAACGCGTCGGGCCCGACCTCGTCCGCCAGGCGCCGCCAGACGGCGAGGAGCTCGCTGTCGTCCCGGTGGGCCGGGTCCACCAGCACCGGGAACGCCGCGTCGACCACGGCACGGTAGCGACCAGTCCGGGTGGCAGCGGCCTGCTTGCGGCGTCCGGCCGTCTCCTCGGCACTGTCCGGTCGGGCGGAGGTGCTGACGAGTCCGAGCGCGACGACCCGCTCGGGGGCGCGTCGGACCACCTCGAGCGCGACGTAGCCGCCCATGCTCGCGCCGACGAGGGCGAAGTGGTCCGGGGCCGAGTCGAGCAGTCTCTGGGCCATGCCGGCTATCGAGTCGTCACGCCGGGTGTCCGCTACCGTCACGGCGCCGTGCGCCCAGAGCGCGGGCACCAGGGAGTCGAACAGTCGCGCCGAGCACGCCAGGCCGGGGACGAGGACTGTCTGCATGCCCCGACCGTAGGCGCGGCCTCCGACACGCGACGGACTACCGGTCGGCCGCGACCCGTTCGAGCCAGTCGGACAGCAGGGCGGCTCGGACAGCAGGGCGGCCACGAGGCCGGGCTGGTCGAGGTGCACGTTGTGCCCGCCCGCGTCCAGCGTGACGAACGTCGCGCGGGGGTCGTGCTCGTCCTGCGCGCGCGCCCGGCCGCGGCGCGCCTGGTGTCCCGCGTGTCGGGCGCGGCCATGATCGGCCTGGGCCTCCTGCTCGGCGTCGAGCAGCTGATCCTCTGACCCCGCGCTACCGGCCGGCCCCGAGCCGGGCCACCTGGGCGTCGAGGTACCGACGCTCGGCCACGTTCGTCGACCGGCCCGCGGCCCGCCGGTAGTGCGCCAGCGCCAGGTCGTGCGCTCCCGCGAGCTCGTGGAGGTAGGCGCGGAGCTGGTCGACGCGCGGGAGCGTGTCGTCCACACCGTCGAGGATCTCGAGCCCGGCGGCAGGACCGTGGACCATCGACGCGGCGACCGCCCGGTTCAGGGTCACGACGGGGTTGCCCGTCATCCGGTCGAGCAGCTCGTACAGCGCGAGGATCTGCGACCAGTCGGTGGCGTCGGCGCTGGTCGCGCGGTCGTGGATCGCGGCGATCGCCGCCTGCAGCTGGTACTCGCCGACCGCGCCGCGGCCGAACGCCCGGTCGAGCAGCGCGGTGCCCTCGACGATCCGGCGACGGTCCCAGCGGCTCCGGTCCTGGTCGGCCAGCGGCACCGGGTCCCCGTGCGCGTCGATCCGGGCCGGCCGACGGGCGTCCGCGAGCAGCATGAGCGCCAGCAGCCCGGCGACCTCGGGCTCGTCCTCCGTCGCGTGCACCAGCCGCGCGATCCGGATCGCCTCGTCGGACAGGTCGACGCGCGTGAGGTCCTCGCCCGAGCTGCCCGTGTACCCCTCGTTGAACATCAGGTAGAGCACGCGGAGCACGCTGCGCAGCCGCGCCGGGTGCTCGTCGGCCGTCGGCATCGAGAACCGCTCGCCCGCGACCCGCTGCTTGGCGCGGCTGATGCGCTGCGCCATGGTCGCCTCGCCGACGAGGAACGCCCGCGCGATCTCCGCCGTGGTCAGCCCGCCGACGGCGCGCAGGGTGAGCGCGATCGCGGACGTCGGCGTCAGCACCGGGTGGCAGCACAGGAACAGCACGGTGAGCGTGTCGTCCTCGTGGGTCGCCTCGCCGACGTCGGGCTCGGCGGCGACGCGCAGCTCGCGGTCTCGTCGCGACACGTCGCTGCGCCACTGGTCGACCATCCGGCGCGACGCCGTCTGCAGCAGCCAGCCCCGCGGGCGCTCCGGGATGCCGTCCGTCGGCCAGTGCGTCGCGGCCGCGAGCAGCGCCTCCTGCACGGCGTCCTCCGCGGCGTCGAAGTCGCCCCACCGACGCGCGAGCGTGCCGACGACCTGCGGCGCGAGCTCGCGCAGCAGGTCCTCGACCCCGCCCGGGACGTTCAGCGCGCGTCGCTCGCCGTCTCGAGGAACGCGTTCATCTCCTCGACGTCGGACGGACCGTCCTCCATGATCCGGCGCACCTGGATCGGCTGCTGCGTCGGGACGCCGCCGCGACCGGGGACCGCGGACACGAGCGCGGCGATCTCCAGCGCGCGCGCCTCGGTCTCGGTCTCGACGATCTGGTAGCCCGCGACCCACTCCTTGAACTCCTGGAAGGGGCCGTCGGTGACCACGGTGGTGGCCCCGTCGGAGCGGACGACCTTGGCCAGGTCGGGTCCGGTGAGGATCTCGCCGCCGACGAGCTCGCCGTTGGCGATCAGCTCGCGGTTCAGCCGGCCGTAGTAGTTCAGGTGCTCGGCGACCTCGTCGTCGGTCCACTCCGACATGGGGGCGTCGTCCGGGCCGCTCTGGAAGTCCACGATCAGCACGTACCTAGCCATGTTGCTCCTCCTTCGTCGTGCCCAGGTTGGCACCATCACTCGTCGGACGGAGCCGACCGCCGTTCCTCTACATGGTCCACAGGAGTAGTTTCCGCGCATGGACCCGTCGTCCTCCACCCGGATGCCCGGCCGCCTCGTGCCCGCGAGCGGCGGCCACGTGCCCGTGCGCGTGCGGGGATTCCTGGAGGACGCCACGCCCGGCCGCGCCGGGCGATCCGAGCGGGGGTTCGCCGTGGTGCTGGCCCGCTCCGAGCACGACGTGGTCAAGGTCCTCGACGGCGGCACGGTCCTCGGGTTCCTGCCGCCCACCTGGTCGCAGACGATGGACTTCGAGCTGTGGTCGTGCGAGCAGGCGGGGGAGCCCGCGCTGGCGCGGGCGATCCTCGAAGGGCTCCCGGGCGAGCGCGACCTGTTCGTCATGCTCGACTGGCGTCGGCCGCGCGCCTGAGGGCCGACCGCCCGGATCGGAGCGCGATGCTCGGACGCCTGCACCACCTGGTCGTCGACTGTCCCGACCCGGACCTCCTCGCGCAGTTCTACGCGACCCTGCTCGGGCACCGGATCACGTACCGCTCGCCGGACTTCGTCGTCGTCGCGCCCGCTCCGGACACGTCCGGCCTCGCGTTCCAGCGCGCGCCCGACCACGAGCCGCCCGACTGGCCGGACCCGCACCGACCGCAGCAGATGCACCTCGACGTGATGGTCGAGGACCTCGACGACGGGGAGGCCGCCGTCCTCGCGCTCGGCGCGCGACGACTCCCGGCGGGCGACCACGTGTACGCCGACCCGGCCGGGCACCCGTTCTGCCTGATCCGCCGCCCGCCGTGGGCGCCGCCGCTGGACCTCTCGTAGGGTCGGTCAGCATGGCACTCCAGCTGGTCCAGGTGAACATCAAGGCTCGGGACGACGCGGCGGTCGGCCGGTTCTGGGCGGACGCTCTCGGCTGGGGGGTGTCCAGCGAGGGACCCGGCGTGACCAACGTGGAACCGGTCGGGTTCGCGTGGCCGGACCCGGTGGCGGTGTGCGTCGACGTCGTCACAGTCCCGGACCCTGGGACGGTGCGGTACCGCGCGCACCTCGACCTCGCCACCACGTCCGCCGCCCACCACGCCGACCTGGTCGCGCGCCTGCAGGAGCTCGGGGCGACGCCGGCCGGTGAGGGCGACGGGGACGTGCCGTGGACCGTCCTCGCGGATCCGGAGGGCAACGTGTTCCGCGTGCTCGAACCCCGCCCGGTCGACCAGGACACCGGACCGATCGCCGCGGTGGTGGTCCACTGCGCGGACCCGCGGGCCCTGGCCACGTTCTGGGGCGAGGCGACGGGCTGGACCCTGCACGACGTGACCGACGACCGCGCGAGGCTGCGATCGGCCGCGGGGGTCGGCCCGTACCTGGAGCTCGCCCGCACCCCCGACGTGGCGACCGTGCGCCACCGTGTGCACCTCGACCTGCTGCCGTACCCCGGTGACGATCAGGCGGCAGAGGTCGCCCGGCTGCGGTCCCTCGGCGCCACGGACGCCGACGTCGGCCAGGGCGACGCGCCGTGGAAGGTTCTCGCCGACCCGGAGGGCAACGAGTTCTGCGTCCTGCACCCACGCTGACGCAGGGATGTCGGAGGGCGTTCCTACCGTGGGCGCATGAGCATCCGACCGTTCCGCGTCGACGTGCCGCAACCGGTTCTCGACGACCTGCGCGACCGCCTGTCGCGCACCCGCTTCCTCGACGACTCGCCCCGCCGGCCGGAGTCGGGAATGACCGCGTCGTACCTGAGGGACCTCGTCTCGTCGTGGCAGACGTTCGACTGGCGCGCGCGGGAGGCCTGGTTGAACGAGCACCCGCAGTTCCTCGCCGACGTCGACGGCACCACGCTGCACGTCGCGCACCTGCGGTCGTCGGACCCGGAGGCGCCCGCGCTCCTGGTGATGCACGGCTGGCCGCACACGTTCGCGCTGCAGCTCGACTTCGCCGACCTGCTGCCCGACCTCGACGTGGTGGTGGTGAGCCTGCCCGGGTTCGCGTTCTCGCCCCCGCTCGACGGGCCGATCACCGAGCAGCGGCTGGCCGACCTGGTGCACGCGCTCATGACCGACGTGCTCGGCTACTCCCGCTACCTCACCTACGGCGAGGACCTCACGGCGAACGTGAGCGACCTCGTCGCCGCGACGCACCCCGAGGCCGTGGCCGGCATCGTCGTCACCCACGCGCACTTCCTCTCCCAGGAGGAGCAGCAGGCGTCGACCGACCCGACCGAGCGTGCCTTCTACGACCGCATGTCGGCCGGCTGGTACCAGCAGGCCGGCTACGCCCACCTCCAGGGCACCCGCCCCGACACGGTCGGCGCGGCCCTCAACGACTCCCCGGCCGGCCTGCTCGCGTGGATCACCGAGAAGCTGGTCGAGTGGAGCGACACCCCTGCCGGCGACCCGACCGCCGTCGAGAGGCGCATCTCACGCGACCGCATCCTCACGGAGGCCACGCTGTACTGGGCCACGCAGAGCATCGCCACCTCGTTCCGGCCGTACTTCGACGGCGCGGACGCGGTGATCGCCCCGGTCGAGGTGCCGGCGGCGGTCTTCGTCCAGCGGCACGAGCACGACAACCCGGAGTCGGTGGCGCGGGGGTTCTACCGGGATCTGCGGGTGTTCGAGCGGCTGCCCGAGGGCGGCCACTTCGCCGTCGCCGAGGTGCCGGAGGCGATGGCGGAGCGGGTGCGGCGGTTCGTCGGGGAGGTGCGTGCGTCGGGGTGATCTGCCTCACCTTCCTGCCGATGCGGCGCGTTCAGGTCTCACCATGAACGGCAAGCGGCCCGACGCCCCGCTGGCCGCCACCCTCGTGGGAGGTGTGCCATGGCCCAGGACGACACGGCGCTGCACTGCGGTGAGTGCCGGACCCGCTACCCCGTCGGTCGACTCGCTCGCGAGTGTGAGCTGACGCACGGCGTCCGGCTGGTCTACGACAACTCGAGCTTCTGGATGGGCGCCGGCGACACCGGTCCGCGCTACTCCGAGGCGCGCGGCTGACCTAGCTCCCGGCCTGGCGCAGCCACTCGTCCGTCTCGGGGTCCGCCATGAGCTCGCGGACCTCCTGCGCGCAGCGGCACCCGACGGCGATCTTGGCTGCCCACTCCAGCGCCTCGTCGCGTGTCGCCACCTCGACGACCGCGAACCCGCCGATGACCTCCTTGGTCTCCGGGTAGGGGCCGTCGGTGACCAGGCCGTCCGTCCCCACGACGCTCGCCCTCTGCCGCTCCAGCCCGCCGCCGAACACCCACACGCCTGCCTTCATGGCCTCGAAGACCACCTCGTGCGAGGCCTTGCCGACGTCGGGCCAGTCCTCGTCGGGGATGTGGTCCATCGCGCCGTCGTTGAACGAGATCAGGTACTGCGTCATCGCACGACTCCCTAGTCCAGCGGCCGCGGGCGGCGGCCTCTTACGGCTTCTACGAACGACTCAGCTCGGATCCGACGCTATGCCAGGATCTGCCGTGGAACTCGGCCGTTCGAGGGGGTGTCACGGTGGACCAGCACCGCGGGGGTACCCCCAGCGCACTCGCGCTCGTCGTCCTCGTCGTCGCGTTGCTGTCCGCCTGCACGGCCGGCCTCGAGCCCGCACCGACGGCGCCCGCCGTGCCACGGCCGCCCGTCGCGAGCTCTGCACCGGCAACCCCTGCCCCCGTCGCATCGGGCGAGCTGACGTGCGTGGCACCCGACGAGCAGGTGCTCGGGTGGCTGCACGGCAGGGTGCGCGACGACCTGCCCGCGTCCGATGCCGTGATGGTGGAGGTCGGACCCGGTGACAGCCCGAGCGAGACGTGGTGGGTCGTCGCGGCGAGGTCGTACTCGGACGCGTGGGGCCAGAGCGGTGAGTACAACCCCGTCACCTTCCTGACGACGGCGGCCGACGACTCGGGGGCCGGTCGCTGGATCGCCGTGGGCCGTGCGCTCGGCGCCTCCAAGGGCTCCACCGACTGGAGTGACGTCTCCTGGACCGGCGACAGGCTCGCGCGTGGTCAGCAGGCCCAGGCGCTGGCGCTGTCCTGCCTCGACGGATCGAGCTGACGAGGCGCCGACTGGAGGAAACGGGGTCCGGTCGGGGGGAGACTGGGCGACAGCAACCTTTCTGCGTCGACGAGGAGTCCACCGTGCCCGAGGGAACTGTCCGATGGTTCGACGCCGAGCGGGGGTTCGGCTTCCTCTTCCTCGGGGAGGGGACCGAGGACCTGTTCGTGCACGCGTCCGAGATCGTCGGCGACGACGGGACGAGGCTGCTCCGAGAAGGGCAGGTCGTCGAGTTCGAGCTGGGCGAGGGCGACCGCGGCCCGCAGGCTCGCCGCGTCCGGGTCACGGGCGACCACGCCCCCGACGCACCCCTGGGCGTGCTCGGCACGGTCTCCTGGTACGAGCCGGGCAAGGGCTACGGCTTCATCACGCCCGACGGCGGCGGTGCGGAGATCTTTGTGCACAGCTCGGCCATCGTCGGCGGCGGCGTGGTCTCGGACGGGCAGCGGGTGGCGTTCCTCGTCGTCGACGGGGAGAAGGGGCCGCAGGCGGACCACCTGCTCCCGCTCGGGCCCGACGCTCTCGGTCGACCTCGGGCGGCCGACGGCGCGGACGGCACCGTGTCCTGGTACGACGGCGAGAAGGGCTTCGGGTTCGTCACACCCGACTCGGGCGCCGAGGACCTCTTCGTGCACGTCCGGGCCCTGCCCGGCGGGGTCACGGAGCTGTCCGAGGGCGATCGCGTGACCTACGACGTCGGCACCAGCGAGAAGGGACTCCAGGCCCGCAACATCCGCCTCGTTCGTGGTGCGCCTGCGGCGTCGGGCCGCGGTCGGTCGGGCCCCCCGAGCGAGTACGGCGACTCCGTGCGCGGCGGCGAGGGCGTGGTCGCGCGGTACGACACGGAGCGCGGGTTCGGCTTCATCACCCCGGATGCCGGGGGTGCGGACCTGTTCGTGCACGTGTCGGTCGTGCGGGGCGCCGACGGGCTGCAGGAGGGCGACCGGGTCCGGTACAAGGTGCGCCAGAGTGATCGGGGACCGCAGGCCGACAGCGTCGAGCTGGTCTGAGCCGGGAGAGATGCGGCCGCGGCGACATGCGCCCATCCGCTGCCGTCACCGGGCCGCCTCGCCGATGACGGCGGCCAGCCGGGCCACCGCCTCGTCCACCCGCGCGTCGACCAGGTTCCCGTACCCGAGGACGAGCGCCGGGGCCATCGGATCCCCGAGGCGATAGCGGCCGGCCGGCACCACGCGCACGTCGTGCCGGGCGGCCCGCCGGGCCACCAGGTCCTCGTCGACACCGGCCGGAAGCCCGAGCACGACGTGCAGCCCCGCGGCCAGCCCCGACACGGGCAGGCTKGGCAACCGATGGTCGAGCGCCGCCGTCAGTGCCGCCCGGCGTCGTCGGTAGCGGACGCGGGCGGCGCGCAGGTGCCGGTCGTAGCCACCCTCGTCGAGCAGCGCCGCGCAGGCGAGCTGGTGCAGCGACGGCGGCGCGAACGCCTCGACGTCCAGCCCCGCCCGTGCGTCAGGAACGTCGTCGGGCGGTACGAGCCAGCCGATGCCGAACCCGCTCGCCAGCGTCTTGCTGAGCGAGCCCACCAGGGCGACGCGGTCGGGCGCGAGGGCGCGCAGCGCGGCCACCGGTCGGCGGTCGTACCGGAACTCGGCGTCGTAGTCGTCCTCGACGATCACGCCGTCGACCGAGCGCGCCCACCGCACGAGTGCCTCGCGTCGCGCAGGTCCGAGCGCGGCTCCGACCGGGAACTGGTGCGCCGGCGTCACGAGCGCCACACGTGCGCCGGTGCGTCCGGCCGCGGCCACCAGCGCGCGGGTGTCCACCCCGTCCGCGTCGACGGGCACCGGCACGGGCCGGAGCCCGGCGGCCGCGGCGGCGTCGCGCAGTCGCGGCCAGCTCGGGTCCTCCACGAGCACCGTCTCGTGCCCCGCGGCCCGCAGCGACCGTGCGAGGCGTGCCATGCCGTCCGCCGCACCGTGGGTGACGACGACCTGGTCCGCCTCGACGAGGACCGCGCGCGTCGCGGCGAGCCGGTCGGCGAGCACCTGACGCAGCGCGGGCACACCGCGAGGGTCCGGTGCGGCGAGGTCGCCCGGCGTCGCGGACGCGACGGCCGAGCGGACGGCCCTGACCCACGCCGCGAGGGGCAGGTGCCGCAGGTCGGGAACGCCGGGTCCGAGGTCGAACATGGGCCGGGGCTGGACTGCGATGCCGGAGACGTCGGTGGGTGCCGCCGTCTGCGCCGGCCAGGACGTGGAGGCCACGCGCGTGCCGGCACCGGTGCGCGCGTCCAGCACACCCTCCGCCACCAGGCCGCCGTACGCCTGCGTGACCACCCAGCGCGACACGCCCAGGTCGCGGGCCAGCGCCCGGCTGGGCGGCACCGGGTCACCGGGCCGGAGCCGCCCCTCGCGGATGGCGGTGCGCAGCGCCCGCTCGAGGGCGACGTGCGCCGGCCGGTCGTCCTCGAGGGTCACGAGCGCGTCGCCGGCCCAACGATTGGTCTGGTCGTGTTCCACAGGAATGGACCGTACTCCCGGTCCGCTACGTGCCTACCGTCGAGTGCAACACCCCAGCTGTGACGACGGAGGACACCCATGCAGCACCGCACCCTCGGCTCCGGCCCGACCGCCACGGACGTGAGCGTCCTGTGCCTGGGCACCATGAACTTCGGCACGCACACCCCGCGCGAGACGGCGTTCGAGGTCCTCGACCGGTTCGTCGACGCCGGCGGCACGTTCCTCGACACGGCGAACAACTACAACGCCTGGGACGCCGGCGGCCAGGGGCACGAGAGCGAGGACGTGATCGGCGCCTGGCTGGCGTCGCGCGGGCTGCGCGACCGCGTCCGCATCGCGACGAAGTGCGGCGCGGGCAAGAAGGACCCGTCCCTGCCGCTGTCGAACACCCCTCCGACGAACTACCAGGGCCTGGGCGCCGAGACGATCCGCCACGAGGCCGCCACGAGCCTGCGCCACCTCGGCGTCGACCGGATCGACGTCTACTACGGCCACGTGGACGACCGCGACACCGCCCTCGAGGAGACGGTCGGCGCCTTCGGCAAGCTCGTGGCCGACGGAGTGGTCGGCGTGCCGGGTATCTCCAACGTCACGACGTGGCGCGTCGTCGAGGCGCGCGAGACCGCTGCCCGCCTCGGCGTCGAGCCGTACGGCGTCGTCCAGCAGCAGGGCGGCGTCGCGTACCCCGGCCCGACCCCGTTCCGCTCCAACTGGGTGTCGGGGGAGCTCCTCGACTACGCCGCGTCCACGGGTGTCGACGGGCGCCCGCCGCTGGCCGTGACCGTGTACTCGCCGCTGCACCAGGGTGCCTACACGCGCGCAGAGAAGCCGCTGTTCGGCGGCGCCGACCACCCGAGCAGCCGTCGTCGGATCGAGGTGCTGCGCGAGGTCGCGCGAGAGCTCGGCGCCACGCCGAACCAGGTCGCCCTTGCCTGGATGCTCGGCGGGCCGACACCGGTCATCCCGATCGTCGGCGCCAGCTCGGTCGCCCAGCTCGACGAGACGCTGGGCGCGCTCGACCTCGACCTCGACGACGAGCTCCGCACGCGGCTCGACGAGGCCTGAGGCCCGGCTCAGCGGACCGGCGCCGCCGGCTGCGGTGGGGTCCAGCCCATCGCGGCGTCGGAGCCGCGGAGGATCGCGCTGGTCGGGGTGAGGCGCATGAGCCCGTTGCGGGCGCTCTGCCGCCGGCCGCCCCCGAGGTGGGAGCCGAAGCCGCCGGACGCCATCGAGGACCGGGCAGGCCGCGGCTCTACTACGTCATCGTGCTTCTGCCGCGGCAGCCGCGGCCCGCGCCAACCACCGCGGGACGTCGCCGTAGCGTTGGTTCGGCACGAGCTCGCCCTCGGCGCTGCACTCGATCAGCTGTGCCATCCGGCGGGCGCGGGTGACGTCCTGCTTGGCGGAGGTGATCCAGACGGCGCAGACCTTGCGGTAGGTCGCTGTCGACGCCTCCCAGAAGGCGGTGGCCGCCGGCGACGCAGCCAGCTCCTCGGCATACGAGTCCGGCAGTCCGGCCCACGGTCGCTCGTGACTGTAGGGCGCCTCCTCGCGGGTGCGCTGCTCCCAGATCGCCAACCCGCTCGGCTGCATCCGCCCCTCGGCGCGCAGCTTCTCGACGAGGTCGAGATTGACCCGGCTCCAGTGGGAGGTCTTCTTGCGAGGGGTCCAGCGTTGCCGCCGGGACTCGTTGTCGATGCGTTGCGCGACCGAGTCGATCCACCCCCAGCACAGTGCCTCGACGACCGCTTGCTCCCAGGTCAGGCCGCGATCAGCCGAGCCCTTGTTCCTCAAGCCCATCCACAGCAGCGTCTCCGTGTCGTGGTGCAGGGCCAGCCAGGCACCGAACTCCTCGGGACCGTCGAAGAAGCGCGCAGGTCGTTCGGGTGAGCCGCCCATCCGACCCGGAGTCTCGGACTCTGCCTGGTCACGTGTCATGCACCGAGTCTGCCGCCGAACGCGCCGCCGACATCGCCACCCACGCGCGACCAGAGAACCGCGATCGGTTCCCGGGCCGCCCGGCTACGGCGACCTCAGATCGTGCTCGGCGTCGGACGGATCGCGACCGCCTCGACCTCGACCAGCTGGTCGTCGTAGCCCAGGACGCTGACGCCGAGCAAGGTGCTCGGGGCGTCGTGGGTGCCGAAGGCACTACGGACGACACGCCAGGCGATGCCGAGATCGGCCTGGTGCGACGACGCTACGTAGACGGTCGTCTTGACGACGTCCGTCAGCTGCGCGCCGGCGGCCTGCAGTGCGATGACGAGATTCGCCATGACCTGTGCAGCCTGTCCGGCGATGTCGCCCACGGCGACCGTCTTGCCGTCGGCGTCGAGCGGGCAGGCCCCCGCGGTGAAGACGAGCTGGCCAGGCCCAGCAACAGCGGCGTAGGCGTAGGGCGCGTTCGCCGTCAGCTGCGGAGGTCGGACGAAGGTGATCGCGGGCTCGGACGACATGTCTCCGTGCTCCAGGTGCTCGCGTCGTGACTGCGGTGCGGGCTGCACCGGCGACCCACGCTAGCGGGCGGAGGGCACTTCCACCGCGTTCCCCACCCCGTCCGGGAATGCCTCGCCCGTCACCAAGGTTGAGCCCAACAGACTCAAGTTCGTCCTCTCGAGTTTGCGCGCGGCCCGAAGCCGACGCAGACTTGAGCCAGCCGGACTCAAGAGCGAGACGACTCATCCCGCACGACACGAAAGAAGGCACACACATGGCACGAGCAGTCGGCATCGACCTSGGYACCACSAACTCGGTGGTCKCTGTCCTCGAGGGCGGCGAGCCCACGGTCATCGCCAACGCCGAGGGGTCGCGCACGACGCCGTCGGTGGTCGCGTTCTCCAAGACCGGTGAGGTGCTGGTCGGCGAGATCGCCAAGCGCCAGGCCGTCACCAACGTCGACCGCACGATCACGTCCGTCAAGCGCCACATGGGCACGGACTGGTCCACGAGCATCGACGACAAGAAGTACACCGCGCAGGAGATCAGCGCGCGGGTGCTCTCCAAGCTCAAGCGTGACGCGGAGGCCTACCTGGGCGAGCCCGTCACCGAGGCCGTCATCACGGTCCCGGCGTACTTCAACGACGCCGAGCGCCAGGCCACCAAGGACGCCGGCGCCATCGCGGGCCTGAACGTCCTGCGCATCATCAACGAGCCCACCGCGGCGGCCCTGGCCTACGGCCTGGAGCGCGGCAAGGAGGACGAGCTCATCCTCGTCTTCGACCTCGGCGGCGGCACGTTCGACGTGTCCCTCCTCGAGGTGGGCAAGGACGACGACGGCTTCTCGACGATCGAGGTCCGCGCCACCTCCGGTGACAACCGCCTCGGCGGCGACGACTGGGACCAGCGCATCGTCGAGTTC
The DNA here is from genome assembly GCF_054049635.1 of Cellulomonas sp. P5_C6. Lineage (NCBI taxonomy): Bacteria > Bacillati > Actinomycetota > Actinomycetes > Micrococcales > Cellulomonadaceae > Cellulomonas > Cellulomonas sp. P5_C6. The sequence goes on from NZ_JBFULZ010000021.1 coordinate 17,646, forward strand.
CTCATCTCCGAGGTGAAGAACTCCACGGGCGTCGACCTGGGCAAGGACAAGATCGCCGTGCAGCGTCTGCGCGAGGCGGCGGAGCAGGCCAAGAAGGAGCTCTCGTCCGCGACGAGCACCAACATCTCGCTGCAGTACCTGTCGATGAGCGAGAACGGCCCGGTCCACCTGGACACCAAGCTCACGCGCGCACAGTTCCAGCAGATGACGCAGGACCTGCTCGACCGCACCAAGTCGCCGTTCCAGTCGGTCATCCGTGACGCGGGCATCAAGCTCGCGGACATCGACCACGTGGTCCTCGTCGGCGGCTCGACCCGTATGCCCGCGGTCACCGAGGTGGTCAAGGAGCTCACGGGCGGCAAGGAGCCCAACAAGGGCGTCAACCCGGACGAGGTCGTCGCCGTCGGTGCCGCGCTGCAGGCCGGCGTCATGAAGGGCGACCGCAAGGACGTCCTGCTCATCGACGTCACCCCGCTGAGCCTCGGCATCGAGACCAAGGGCGGCGTGATGACCAAGCTCATCGAGCGCAACACGGCCATCCCGACGAAGCGGAGCGAGATCTTCAGCACCGCCGAGGACAACCAGCCGTCCGTGCTGATCCAGGTGTTCCAGGGCGAGCGCGAGTTCGCGCGGGACAACAAGCCGCTGGGCACGTTCGAGCTGACCGGCATCGCGCCGGCCCCGCGTGGCGTGCCGCAGATCGAGGTCACCTTCGACATAGACGCGAACGGCATCGTGCACGTGTCCGCCAAGGACCGCGGCACCAACAAGGAGCAGTCGATGACGATCACCGGCGGCTCGGCCCTCCCCAAGGAGGACATCGAGCGCATGGTGCGCGAGGCCGAGGAGCACGCCGCCGAGGACAAGGCGCGTCGCGAGGAGGCCGAGACCCGCAACACGGCCGAGCAGCTGGTCTACTCGACCGAGAAGCTGCTGGTCGACAACGCGGACAAGCTGCCCGAGGACGTGAAGACCGAGGTCCAGACCGCGGTCACCGAGCTCAAGACGGCGCTCGCGGGCACCGACGTCGACGAGGTCAAGGCCAAGCACTCGGCCCTGCTCGCGGTGAGCCAGAAGATCGGCGAGGCGATCTACTCGGCGGACAACATGGCGGCCAACGCGCCGGCCGACGAGCAGCCTGCGGCTGACGCGTCGTCCGACGAGGACGTCGTGGACGCCGAGATCGTCGACGACGAGGACGAGGCGGTCAAGTGACCTCCGGGACCGACGACGCCGGCGACGACCTGACCCCCGAGGAGCAGGTTCTCGCCGACGCCGAGTCCATCGCGGCAGGCGCCGAGGAGGAGGTCGTCCTCGAGGGTCTCGTGGCGGCCGAGGCGCTCGCGGCGGAGCGGCTGGACGAGCTCCAGCGGTCCAAGGCGGCGTACTACAACCTCGAGCAGCAGTACTCCGGGTTCGTGAAGCGGTCGAAGGCCGACGCCCTCGCCGCCCACGACCGTGGGGTGCACGCGATCGTCGAGGCGCTGATCCCGGTGCTGGACGACATCGAGCTGGCCCGCCAGCACGGTGACCTCACCGGACCGTTCGTCTCCATCGCGGAGAAGCTCGAGGCGACCCTCGGTCGCTTCGGGGTGGTCCGCTACGGCGAGGTCGGCGAGGCGTTCGACCCCGCGGTCCACGAGGCGCTCATGCACGCGCACTCCGCGGACGTCACGGAGCCGACCGTGCAGATGGTGCTGCAGCCCGGCTACCGCACCCCCGACCGGGTCCTTCGGGCCGCCCGCGTCGCGGTCGTGGACCCCGAGGCGTAAGAACCGCAGTAGCGTCCGAGCATCTACGGGCCCACACCCGTAGATGCTCGGACGTCACCCAGATCAAGGAAGGAGCGGCGTGACCGGACAGGACTGGCTCGAGAAGGACTTCTACTCGGTCCTCGGCGTCCCCAAGGATGCCGACGCCGCGACCATCAAGAAGGCGTACCGCAAGCTCGCGCGCCAGATGCACCCCGACCACAACCCCGGCGACGCCAAGGCGGAGGCCCGGTTCAAGGACGTCGGCGAGGCCTACGCGGTGCTGTCGGACACCGAGCAGCGCGGCCAGTACGACCAGCTGCGCGCCATGGCCGGCGGCCCCCGGTTCACGTCCGGCGGGCGCGGCGGCGCGGGTTTCGACGACGTCTTCGGCGGCATGTTCGGCGGCGGCCAGCAGGGCGGGCGCGTCCGCTACACCAACGCTCCCGGCGGCGCGGCCGGCTTCGAGGACATCCTCGGCGGCCTGTTCGGCAACGGCGGCGCCGGCGGGTTCGCGCCCGGCCCCCAGCAGGGTGCCGACCTGGCCACGAGTGCGACCCTGCCCTTCCGGCAGGCGGTCGAGGGCTCGACCGTGTCGCTGAGCGTCGAGGGTCGGACCGTGAACGCCCGCATCCCGGCGGGTGTCCGCGACGGCCAGAAGATCCGCCTGCGCGGCAAGGGTCGTCCCGGCGACCGCGGCGGTCCGGCGGGCGACCTGGTCATCACCGTCCGCGTGACCCCGCACCCGGTCTTCTCGCTCGACGGCGACAACCTGCGGATCACCGTCCCGGTCGCGTTCGACGAGGCCGCGCTGGGCGCGACGATCGAGGTGCCGACGCTGGACGGGTCCACCGTCCGGGTCCGCGTGCCCGAGGGCACGCCGTCCGGCCGGGCCCTGCGCGTCAAGGGCCGCGGGGTCCCCGGCACGAAGGGCGACCTGCTGATCACCGTCCAGGTCGTCGTCCCGCAGCGGCTGAACCCCGCCGCGCGCGAGGCGGTCCAGGCCTTCGGCATCGCGACGTCCGGTGAGGACGTGCGCGCCGGCCTGCTCGACGCGGCGAAGACGTAGCCATGCCCGCCGAGGACGCCAAGGTCTACGTGATCTCGGTCGCCGCCGAGCTGGCCGGCATGCACCCGCAGACCCTGCGCCAGTACGACCGGCTCGGGCTGGTGACGCCGAGCCGGGCSAGCGGCCGCGGMMGGCGCTACTCGTTGCGGGACATCGCGACSCTGYGCGAGGTGCAGCGGCTGTCGCAGGACGAGGGCGTGAACCTGGCCGGCATCAAGCGGATCCTCGAGCTCGAGGCGGAGCTCGAGGGTCTGCGCCGCCAGATCGAGTACCTGCGAGCCTTCGTCGAGCCGGGCCGCCGCGTCTTCACGGCCGACCCGACGGGCGCCGTCGAGGCCGTCAGCCGCACGGCCAGCCGCAGCCGCCGCCCGACCACGACGGCCGACCGCGCCGCCATCGTCCTCTGGCGACCGAGCTCGCGCTGAGCCCCGGAACGACACCAGGCCGACCGGAAGGATCCGGTCGGCCTGGCGGTCGTGCAGGTGTCAGGCGCGACGGCGACGGGCGAGCAGGACGCCGCCGATCCCCGCGACCAGGAGCGCGCCGGCCAGGGCGGCCGTCGGCACGTTCTGCGAGCCCGTCGCCGCGAGCTCGGCGCCGGCCTGCGCCGAGGCGCTCGGCGAGGGAGCGGCCGCGGCGGGCGCCGAGACGCTCGGGGTGGCCGACGGGGTCGCGGCGGGCGCGGCGAACGGGGTCACGAGCGAGCTGTCCGTGATCTCGATCTTCCAGTCCCCGTCGGGGTCCGCGAGGCCGGTGGAGTCGGAGTAGGCGCCGGCGCGGGCGCGCACGAACGGCACGAACTCCGTGCTGGCGTCGCCGGGGAGGGTGCCGGTGTAGCTGGGCGGCACGTCCGCCGAGACGAACGACGTCACCACGTCACCCGCGGCGTCGAGCGGGACGACGGTGCCCGTCCAGGTGCCGTCGGCCTCGATCGTGACCGTGTAGCGCTCGGTCGAGATCTGGTCCATGGCGGTGCCGTCGGCGCTGTCGTTCGGCAGCACGCAGTGCTCGCCGGGCCCGAAGACGAAGGCGCCGCCGACGAAGAACTTGTCGTTGCTGCAGAACGCCATGCCGCCGACGCCGGAGCCGGCGCCCTGGTTGTCCTGGCCCCAGATGACCGGGTCCTGGTCGTGCGCGGGGCTGGCCAGGGGCGTGCCCTGGACGACGGTCTCGCTCGGGACGACCCGCAGGAAGCCGACGGCGTAGAGGTTCGCCGGGGAGATCGACGGGTCGTTCCAGTTGGTCGCGTTCGGGTTCGCCGCGATGGTCGTCGTGAACGTGACGCTCTCACCCGCGGCGAGGTCGGACAGCGAGAAGCCGAGGGTCGGGTCGTACTGGAAGTACGCCGGGCGCGTGGTGCCGTCCGTCGTCGAGGCGCGCGGGCCGCTGGCGACCCCGTCGTACCCGGTGGGGCCGGCGACGGCGGCCGCGGGGCCGGCGAGCGCGAAGGTCAGGGGGACTGCGGCGACTGCGCCGAGCGTGAGGGCGAGTGAGCGCCGCATGGGAGAGCCTTTCGAGACAGAGTCTTGGACGGACGTCCAAATGCTCCCGCCAGTGAATCATCGGCCGCCCACAGCCCCCGCATGGCGAGCGCATACCATGTCCGTTCCCTGCCGGGACCTCCCAACTCGCTGGCCGTCGCTGTGGCCGATCTCACATCCCGCGCCACCCGAGACCGGCACGCGGAGCGGGGGCAGCCACTTCCTCGCAGGTGGCCATGGGGCCGACGACGGGCCCTGCCTAGACTCTCGGACCGTGACGACCGACCTGGACCGCGCCGACCTCGACCTCGACCTCGATCGCGCCGACCTCGACCTCGACCTCGATCGCGCCCGGCGCGACACCCCCGGCATCGACCACGTCGCGCACCTCAACAACGCGGGCGGCGCCCTGCGCCCGAGCGTGGTGACCGACACGGTCGTCGCGCACCTGCGCCGGGAGGCGGAGATCGGCCCGTACGAGGCCGAGGAGGAGTCGGAGGACCGGGTCGCGGCGGTCTACGACTCGGTCGCGACRCTCGTCGGCGCCCGCCGCGAAGAGATCGCGCTGGTGCAGAGCGCGACGGCCGCGTGGAACGTCGCGTTCGCCTCCCTGAGCATCGAGCCCGGTCAGCGCATCCTCACCGCGCGCACGGAGTACATCAGCAACGCCATCGGTCTGCTGCAGGCGTGCGAGCGCACGGGCGCGACCCTCGAGGTGATCGAGGACGACGAGCACGGCCAGGTGGACCTCGACCAGCTGGAGCGCCGGCTCGACGACGACGTCGCCCTCGTCGCTCTGACCCACGTCCCGACCGGCGGCGGCGTGATCAACCCGGCGGCGGAGGTCGGCGTCCTCACCCGCCGGGCGGGGGTCCCGTTCCTGCTGGACGCGTGCCAGTCGGTCGGACAGCTGCACGTCGACGTCGAGGAGCTCGGGTGCGACCTCCTGGCGGCGACCGGACGCAAGTTCCTGCGCGGCCCCCGCGGCACCGGTTTCCTCTACGCGTCACGCGAGATCACGCCGCGGCTGGTCCCGCCCGTGCTCGGCCTGGGCGCGGCGCGGTGGACGTCGCCGACCACCTACGAGGTCGTGCCGGCCGCCCTGCGCTTCGAGACCTGGGAGCGGTCGATCGCGGACAACCTCGGCCTCGGCGCGGCCGTCGACTACGCGCTCTCGTTCGGTCTGCCGGCGATCGAGCAGCGTGTCACCGCCCTCGCCGAGCGCCTCCGCGACGACCTCGCGGGGCTCCCGGGCGTCACCGTGCGCGACAAGGGCGTGCGGCGGTCGGGCATCGTCACCTTCACGGTCGACGGGCAGTCCGCCGACGAGGTCCGCGCCCGCGTCTCGGCGGCGGGCGTGAACGTGAGCGTCACGCGCGTCTCGTCGGCCCAGCTCGACTTCGGTGCCCGCGGCCTGACCGAGGTCGTCCGTGCGTCCCCGCACTACTACACGTCCGACGAGGAGCTCGACCGCCTGCTCACCGCTCTGCGCTGACCGGCGCGACGTCCGCACGATCGGTCGTCGGGACGCGCGATCCTGCGGACGTCCGGCGGGAACGGTGGTGCGTCGGGGCGCGCGAGCCTGCGGACGTCCGGGTGGGGAGCCCGGCGCGGCGGCTCAGTAGCGGCGGAGCACCGCGGCCAGGTCGAGCTGCGCGCCGTCGTCGACGTCGGACAGGGTGCGCTCCTCGACGGCGGCGATGTGCTGCACGACKAGCGCCTCGGCCCCGTCGGCGTCGCCGGCCGCGAGCAGCTCGACCAGGCGCTGGTGCTCGGCGACGGACCCGCGCTGGTCGTGGTCGCGCCCGTGCACGGCGAGGATCAGGGCGCAGCGCCAGATGACCTCGCTGAGGTAGCGCTCGAGCAGGGCGTTGCCGCTGAGCTCGGCGAGCAGGATGTGGAACTCGGCGCCGAGCCGGCCGGACACCTGTGGGCGCGGCGTCCCGGCGGCCGCCAGCTCCCGGTCGACGTGCGCGCTCAGCGTCACGCCCATCGACGGCCGCCAGTCGGTCGCGATGCGCCGCACCGCCTGGCGCTCCAGGCAGCGGCGCACCTCGAAGGTCTCCTTCGCCTCCGTCAGTGACGGGTCGGCGACCAGGGCGGACTTCGCCTTGCCGGTCTCCACGAGCCCGGCCGCGGTGAGTCGCGCGAGCGTGCCGCGGATCAGCGTGCGGCTGACGCCGTACTGCTGCGCGAGCAGGTCCTCGGGCAGGCGCGTCCCGGGCGGGAGCGCCGCCTCGACGATGGCGGACCGCAGGCTCAGGAAGGCGACGTTGGCGCGGTCGGCGGGTCGCGCCGACGCGGCGGGCTGGCTGTCCATGGCGCCACCGTATACGGGCATGGGCCGACGAAACGCGATCGCAATCCACCTTTCACGGATACGAAACCAGCATGTTCGGTATACCAACTACCTTCGCTCTGTATACGAAAGGGAGTTCATGCCGCACATCACTGTTCGCCTCACCGACCAGCAGCACGAGCTGGTCGAGGCGTCCCTGCACGCCCGCGAGGCCGAGGACGCGTCGGCGCTGGTGCGCCTGGCCTTGCGCGAGTCGGCCACGGCCGTCGTCGGCCGCCCGCACCCGCGCTCCACGGGGACCCCCTGGCGCTGGTGGGACGCGATCGAGGCGTCCGACGACCGCGCGATCCTGCAGGAGCTCGTGCTCGAGCCCGGGACCGGCAAGGCGATCGAGGTCCGCGCGGGGCAGATCCTGCGGGTCGAGCAGGTCAGGGGCGACCAGTGCGTCGACCTCAACGTCTTCAACCTGCACGACTACCGCGAGTTCATGCACGTGGGCCGCACGCGGACGTTGCACGGCACCAACCCGAGCGCGGGCACGTTCCTGTGGTCGGCACCGCCGCGGGAGCGGGCGCTGATGTACCTGCAGACCGACACCGCCGGCATCAACGACACCCTGTTCCCGCGGTGCTCCGCGAACATGTACGAGTCGCTGCACGGCTTCGCGGAGCACACCAACTGCGCCGACATCCAGGCGGAGGCCCAGCGCGAGTACGGCCTGACGCCGGACGACGTGCACGACTCGTTCAACCTCTTCATGGCGACGCGCGTCGTCGACGGGATGCCCGAGATCCTGCGCCAGTCGACCGCCCCGGGCGACCACGTGGAGCTCCTCGCGCTGGTCGACGTGCTGGCGGTCCCCAACATCTGCGGCAACGACATCCTGGGCACCAGCAACTTCTCGCTCGACCCCGTGAAGGTCCAGGTGCTGGCGGCCACCCGGTCGGAGATCGACGCGGTCCCCGCCCTGCAGAGCTACGCCACCCAGCGCACAGCCGCCGACTTCCGCCAGCCCGTCATCCGCACCGAGCGCGCGCTGCGGCGGGTGCCCGACTACGAGCCGGCGTTCGCGCGGACCCCGGTCCGGCTGGTCGAGGTGCCCGTCGACCTGGACGAGGCCGACGCCGCTCACCTCGCGGCCGTGCGCGACGGCACGCGCTACGCCGACGACGACGGCGCCGCGCTGCGCGACATCCTGCTGACCTGGTGGGGCGCGACGCATGCCTGAGGGCCTCGACATCGACTTCGACTCGCTCGGCGCCTACGAGCGCTACAAGCTCATGGCCAGCCTGATCGTGCCCCGCCCCATCGCGCTGGTGACGACGACGAGCCCCGACGGTGTGGTCAACGCGGCGCCGTTCAGCATGTTCGGGATGGTCGGCGAGGACCCGCCGCTGCTGATGATCAGCGTCAACCGGCTCGAGGACGGCGCGCAGAAGGACACCGCCGCCAACCTCGACGCCACCGGCGAGTTCGTCGTGCACATCCCCGACGAGGCCATGGCCGCGCGCATGCACCAGTGCGGTCAGTCGTACCCGGCCGACGTCGACGAGCTGGCGATGGTCGGCCTGACGCCCACCCCGGCCCATCGCGTGCGCCCGCCCCGGATCGCCGAGGCCCCCGTCGCCTTCGAGTGCACCGTGCACGAGCGGATCCTCACCGCCAGCCGCCAGGTCTACCTGGGCCGGATCCGCCACCTGCACGCGGCGCCCGGGCTGATCGACACCGACCGCTGGCGCGTGATGCTCCAGGACTTCCACCCGGTGGGCCGCTTCGGCGCCAGCTTCTACGTGACCACGGGCGACCGCTTCTCGCTCGCTTCCGACGCCGCCGGCACACCCGTGTCGGCGACCGACATCGACCAGCTCTGACACCAGCTCTGACCCTCCCGCCCCCCGAAGGAGAATCAACCATGGCCCTCTCCCGACTGCGCCTCGGCGCGGCCGCCCTCACCGGCGCTCTGCTGACCCTCTCGGTCGCCGCGTGCGCCGGCAACGCCCCCGCGTCCGCGGACACCCCGAGCAGCACCGACGCCGCGATCGGAGCCGTCGACCTCAGCGACGTCTGCCCCGCGACCGTGGTGATCCAGACGGACTGGAACCCGCAGGCGGAGCAGGGCGGCCTCTACCAGCTGCTCGGCCCGAACCCGACCATCGACGCCGACGCCAAGGTGGTCCGCGGACCGCTCTACGCGAGCGGCGAGTACACGGGCGTCGACGTGGAGGTCCGCGCCGGCGGCCCCGCGATCGGCTTCACGCCGGTCCCGTCGCAGATGTACTCGGACAAGGACGTGCTGCTCGGCTGGGTGAACACGGACGAGGCGGTGCAGAACTCGGTCGCGATGCCGACCACGGCGGTGCTGGCCACCTTCGAGAAGGCGCCGTGGATGATCATGTGGGACCCGGCGACGTACCCCGACGTGCAGACGATCAAGGACCTGAGCAGCACCGACGCCACGGTCCGCTACTTCGCCGGCGCCACCTGGATGGAGTACCTCACGGGCTCGGGCCAGCTGCGCGAGGACCAGATCGACGGCTCCTACGACGGCACCCCGGCCAACTTCGTCGCCGCCCAGGGCAAGGACGCGCAGCAGGGCTTCGCCACCGACGAGCCGTACGTCTACCAGAACGAGCTCCCGTCCTGGGGCAAGCCGGTCGACTACCAGCTCATCGCCGACACGGGGTACCCGCTGTACGCGGTCGCCCTCTCGGTCCGCACCGAGGACGTCACGAAGCAGGCCGACTGCCTCAAGAAGCTCATCCCGGTCGTCCAGCAGGCGACGGTCGACTACTTCGCCGACCCGACGACGGCCAACGCGCTCGTCGTCGAGGCCGTCGAGAAGTTCAACACCGGCTGGGTCTACGACGCCGGGCAGGCGGCCGACGGCACGACCCAGCAGATCGACCTCGGCATCGTCGCCAACGGCGCGGACGGCACGTTCGGCAGCTTCGACGAGGCCCGGGTGCAGAAGATCCTCGACATCGCGACGCCGATCCTCACCAAGGACGGCACCCCGCCGGCCGACGGCCTGACGGCGACGGACCTGTTCACCAACGCGTTCCTCGACCCGACGATCGCCCTGCCCGCCGCGGGCTGAGCCGACGGACCGACGCTGACACGGGCCTCGCCGGCCCGTGTCAGCGGCATGTCGGTCCTCTGTCAGCCGGGTCCGTCAGGCTGGCGTCATGACACAAGACCTGGTGATCGAGGCCCACGGCCTCGTCAAGCATTTCGGCGAGACGAAGGCCCTCCAGGGCGTCGACCTCGCCGTCGCTCGCGGCACCGTCCTCGGTGTGCTCGGCCCCAACGGTGCCGGCAAGACGACCGCGGTCCGCATCCTGTCCACCCTGCTCACCCCCGATGCCGGCACGGCCCGGATCGGCGGGTTCGACGTCGTCAAGGACGCCGTCAAGGTCCGCCAGTCGATCGGCCTCACCGGCCAGTACGCGTCCGTCGACGAGGACCTCTCCGGCCGCCAGAACCTCCAGCTCTTCGGCATGCTGCTGGACCTGGGCAAGACCAACGCCCGCGCCCGCGCCGCCGAGCTGCTCGAGTGGTTCGACCTGACCGCCGCGGCCGACCGGCCCGCCAAGACCTACTCCGGTGGCATGCGCCGCCGCCTCGACCTCGCGGCGAGCCTCGTCGGCCGCCCCGACGTCATCTTCCTCGACGAGCCGACCACCGGCCTGGACCCGTCCAAGCGCGAGGACATGTGGGACGTCGTCCGCACCCTGGTCAACGAGGGCTCGACCGTGCTTCTCACCACGCAGTACCTGGAGGAGGCCGACGCGCTGGCCGACGAGATCACGGTCATCGACCACGGTCGCGTCATCGCGCACGACACCCCCGACGGCCTCAAGCGGATCGTCGGCGGGCAGACCCTCGAGGTCCGCCCCGCCGACCTGACCCGCCTCGAGGAGACCGCGACCATCCTGGCGCAGGTGTCCTCCGACGGCCGGGCCGAGGAGATCCGCAAGGGCGTCCTCGCGGTCCCGGTGGCCGACGACTCCGCGCTGACGGCCACGGTCTCGCGCCTGGCGAGCGTCGGCATCGGCGTCACCGAGCTCTCCCTGCACCTGCCCAGCCTCGACGAGGTGTTCTTCACCCTCACGGGTCGCACCGCGTCGGCGGACGACACGACCGTCACCGAAGACAAGGAGGTGGCGTGATGACCACCGCTACCGCACCGCGCAGCGCCATCGCACCCCACACCCCGTCGCCGGCGGCCGTCGTCAAGAAGCGGCCGTTCCCGCTGGTCCGCCACTCCCTCCAGCTGGCCAAGCGCAGCCTGATCAAGACGATGCGCACGCCCGAGGCGCTCATCGACGTCACGCTGCAGCCGGCGATCTTCCTGGTGATCTTCGTCTACATCTTCGGCGGGGCCGTCGCGGGGAGCACCCAGACGTACCTGCAGTTCCTGCTGCCGGGCATCCTGGCGCAGACCATCGCGACGGGCGCCATCGCCATCGGCGTCAACCTCAACACCGACATGGAGAAGGGCATCTTCGACCGGTTCAAGTCGCTGCCCATCCCCCGGTCGGCACCGCTGGTCGGCGCCGTGTTCGGTGACGTGGTCCGCTACGTCATCGTCATCCTGTCGACGTTCCTCGTCGGCTACCTGATGGGCTTCCGGATCCTCACCAACCCGCTCAGCGCGCTGGCCGGCTGCCTGCTGGCGATCGTCTTCGCGCTGTCCCTGAGCTGGGTGTCCGTCTTCGTCGGGATGAAGGTCCGGACGTCGGGTGCCGTGCAGGGGATCATGTTCCTGATCATCATGCCGCTGAGCTTCGCGTCGAACGTGTTCGTGCCCGCGGGCTCGCTGCCCAGCTGGATGCAGAGCTTCGTCGCGTGGAACCCGCTCACGCACCTCGTGGCAGCCATGCGCGGCTTCTTCCTCGGGGTCCCGATGGGCAACAGCGTCTACTACACGCTGCTCTGGTGCCTCGGCCTGGTCGTGGTGTTCATGCCGCTGGCCATGCGGGCGTACCGCAAGAAGGTCTGACCGGACCAGCACGACCCGAAGGGCGACCAGGCACGCGCCGGGTCGCCCTTCGGCGTTCGTCCCACCGTCAGACCTGGGTGGGCGTGAGCTCCCGGATCCGGGCGGCGGCCGCGGTCGACGGCCGGTCGCGCCAGACGGAGAGCCGGCGCTCCCGCTCCTCGTCGTCGCCCAGCAGGTCGGCCAGCGGCCCGTCCGTGCCGAGCTGGAAGAGCATCACGAGGTTGGCGCCGAGCCGCATGCCGAGCGCCCAGAGCTCCCGTGCGTCGTCGGCGTCCCCGCGCTGGGCTGCGAGCTCCGCGAGGCCGAGGGCGAACGAGCCGAGCACGGGCATGTCCTGGGTCTCCAGGGCTTCCGGGGCGGCGGCGGTGAAGAGCTCGACGGCGTGCGCCACGGCGTCCTCGCCCCGGCCGGCCCGAAGTCCGCCCACCCGCAGGTGGACCACGGCGGTGGCCACGCGGAAGGCGATGCGGGCCTGCGCGAGCGGGATCGACATCGACCCCACGAGCGCGGACGCGGACTCCGCATGGGCCAGCGCGTCGTCCGCGCGCCCGGTCTGCCATGCGACGTGGGCCAGGCCGATCATGGCCTGCGCCGCGTCCATGTCGTCGACCTGGGAGGACGTCGTCACCTCGCGGAGCCGGACCAGGGCCTCCTCGTCACCCTCGAGCGCCCACTGGATGTCGAGCATCACGCGGATGCTCCGGACGTCCTGCATCGCCCCGACCAGCTCGAGGTGGCGCACGCCGCGGACCAGCCACTCCTGGGCGTCGTCGGACCCGCGCGCGGCCTCCCACTGGCCGACCCCCTGGGCCGCCATCCCCATGCCCCAGTGGTCGCCGATCGACTCGAACTGCTGGTAGGCCGCGCGTGCGTCGCTGCTGGACATGGCCGGGTCCCCGGCGTTCTCCCGGACGGCGGCGCGCATGAACAGGCCGAGCCCGTGCAGGAACGCGTCGTCGCTGGCGATGAGCCGGGCCGCCGCGGTCAGGCTGAGCTCGACGTCGGTGGACCCGAGCGCGGGCATCGCCGCGGTGAGCGACGTCATGCGGGCCGAGACCTCGCGGGGCCGCTCGGCGAGGACGATCCGGAGGGCGCGCCACGCCAGGGCCACGAGGCGCATCGACACGGAGACACCGGCGTTGACGGCCGAGAACAGGCAGGTCGCGGCGAGCCGGTCCGCGTCGGGCAGCGGCCGACCGGAGACGCGACCGAGGAACAGCGCGGACGTCCGGCGGGCCGCGGGGGCGTCGGCCAGCAGGACCCGGCGCGCCCACTCGATGACCTCGGCGTGCAGGCCCCGCACGCTCCAGAGGTGGAACAGCGCCGCACTGATGTCGACGGCTCCGGCGGCGTCGTCGTGCTCGACGGCCCACCGCAGCGCCGCAAGGAACGTCTCCTGCTCGGTCGCGCACCGGTCGAACGCGCGGACCTGCGCGGACCCGACGAACATCGCGCCCAGCCGCACGGCCTCGGCCGCGGACCAGCGCACGAGCCCCCGCATCGCCTCGCCGCGGTGCCCGGACGCGTCGAGCCGCGCCTCGCCGTACTCGCGCACGGTCTCGAGCATCCGGTAGCGGGCCGGGCCGTCGTCGTGCTCGTCGAGCGTCAGCAGCGACTGCTCGACCAGCGTGGCCAGCCCTCGGCGGACGGCCGCGGCCGGCGTGCCCGCGACGGAGACGGCGGTCTCGGCGGTGAACGGCGCCGGGATGACCGCGAGCCGCTGCAGCAGGTCACGGTCGGCGGGGTCGAGCAGCTCGCGGCTCCAGTCGACCATCGCCCACAGGCTCGCGTGCCGCTCGGGCAGGCCGCGCAGGGCGTCGTCCAGCAGCGCGAACCGGTCGCTCAGCCCGTCGAGCACGTCCTGGACCGTCATCGCCCGCAGCCGCGCCGCGGCCAGCTCGAGTGCGAGGGGGAGGTTGTCCAGGCGGTGGCACAGCTGCAGGGCGAGGTCGGGGTCCCAGCCGACGCTAGCCCGCCCGGCGCGGGCGCGGGTCTCCAGCAGCTCGAGCGCGTCGGCGTCGGGCAGCGCGCGCAGGCGGTGCACGGACTCGCCGACCAGGCCGAGGGGCGCGCGGCTGGTCGCGAGGACGACGACGTCCGACGACGCCACGGCGAGCAGGTCTCCGATCACGACGGCGGCGGCGTCGAGCACGTGCTCGCAGTTGTCCAGCACGAGCAGACCGTCGAGGTCCTGGGCGGCGAGCCGCAGGCGGTCCTCCGGGGTGAGCAGGCGGCGGTCGGCGGTCATGTCCGCGCGGGCCGCCGTGACGTCCGAACCGCCGATCGCCGCGAGGACCGTCGGCAGCACCTCCGCGGGCGCGCRCAGGCCCGCGAGCTCGATGACCCGCACGGAGCGGCCCGACGCCGCAGCCCGCCGGGCCACCTCGCCGGCCAGCCGGGTCTTGCCGGCGCCGCCGGTCGCGACGATCGTGACCAGCGCGGACGTCGCCAGCGCCTGCTCGACCTGCGCGACGTCGGCATCACGGCCGACCAGCGCGGTCGCCGGCCTGCGCCACGC
>NZ_JBFULZ010000022.1:0-31596 GCF_054049635.1 Cellulomonas sp. P5_C6
GTCCTGCCGTCGTGGGAGACGCTGCCGCACGAGCGCCTCTCGCCGCGCAGCGACACGGTGGCCCGCCGGCTGGCGGTGTTCCGGCGGCTGGCCCACCCCGAGACCGAGGGCCACGCCGGTCCGGTCCGGGTGCTGGTGCTGCCCGTGCGCGCGCTGCTGCAGCCGGTGGTCGAGGGCCTGGGCGAGCTCGAGCCGGTCGCGATCAGCACGGGGGACCGGGTCGACCTGGCGGACCTGGCCGAGAAGCTGGTCGCGGCCGCGTACACGCGGGTCGACATGGTGGAGAAGCGCGGCGAGTTCGCGGTGCGCGGCGGGATCATCGACGTGTTCCCGCCCACCGAGGACCACCCGCTGCGCGTCGAGCTGTGGGGTGAGGACGTCGAGGAGATCCGCTGGTTCTCCGTCGCGGACCAGCGCAGCCTCGAGGTGGCCGACCACGGCGTGTGGGCGCCGCCGTGCCGSGAGATCCTGCTSACSGACGCKGTCCGGGCKCGCGCSSYCGAGCTGRTSCCSCAGCTGCCCGGYGCSRYSGACATGCTGGACMRGCTCGCGSMSGGCATCGCGGTCGAGGGSATGGAGTCGCTGGCGCCCGCGCTCGTCGACCACATGGTGCCGGTGCTGGACCTGGTGCCCGACGACGCCCTGATGGTGATGGTCGACCCCGAGCGCGTCCGCCGGCGGGCGCACGACCTGGTGGCGACTACGCAGGAGTTCCTCGAGGCGGCGTGGACGTCGGCGGCGGCCGGCGCGGCGACGCCCCTGGACCTGTCGGCGGCGAGCTTCGCCTCGTTCGCGGAGATCCGCGCGCTGTCCGCGGTCCGTGGGCTCGGCTGGTGGACGCTCTCGCCGTTCTCGCTCGACGTCGATGCCGCGGAGGCCGCCGCTCCCGACGACTTCTACGAGGGGTCGACCGGCACCGGGCACACCGCCGCGCGCAACCTCGCGCCGCACCTGTCCGCGATGGCCGACGACCTGGCGGCCACCGCGCAGACGGTCGTGATCGCGGCGCGGGACGTCGAGCGGTACCGGGGCGAGGTGGCCCGTGCGGTCGCCGACGTCCGGACCCTGCAGCAGGGGGGCTGGCGGCTCGTGCTGGCCACCGAGGGCCACGGCCCGGCGCAGCGCATGGTCGAGCAGCTCAAGGCGGCCGAGGTGCCGGCGCGGCTGGTCGCGACGATCACCGAGGAGCCCGAGGGCGGCGTCGTCCTCGTCGTGCCCGCGCCCGTCGGCCCCGGGTTCGTCGCCGACCCGCTGCGCCTCGCGGTCTTCTCCGAGTCGGACCTCACCGGCCGGGCCGGGACGTCCACCCGGGACATGCGCCGGATGCCGAGCCGGCGCCGCAACGTGGTGGACCCGCTGCAGCTGCGGCCGCACGACTACGTGGTGCACGAGCAGCACGGCGTCGGCCGGTTCGTGGAGCTGGTGCAGCGGACCATCGGCACCGGAGCCAACGCGGCCACCCGCGAGTACCTGGTCATCGAGTACGCGAGCAGCAAGCGGGGCCAGCCGGGCGACCGGCTCTTCGTGCCCAGCGACCAGCTCGACCAGGTGACCAAGTACGTCGGCGGCGAGGCCCCGACCCTGTCCAAGATGGGCGGCGGCGACTGGGCCAAGACCAAGGGCCGCGCCAAGAAGGCGGTCAAGGAGATCGCCGCCGAGCTGATCCGGCTCTACTCGGCCCGGATGGCGACGGCGGGGCACGCGTTCGGACCGGACACCCCGTGGCAGCGCGAGCTCGAGGACGCGTTCGCGTACGTGGAGACCCCGGACCAGGCCGCGACGATCGACGAGGTCAAGGCGGACATGGAGAAGCCGATACCGATGGACCGGCTTGTCTGCGGGGACGTCGGCTACGGCAAGACCGAGATCGCCGTGCGGGCGGCGTTCAAGGCGGTGCAGGACGGCAAGCAGGTGGCCATCCTGGTGCCGACGACGCTGCTGGTGCAGCAGCACCTCGACACCTTCAGCGAGCGGTACAGCGCGTTCCCGGTGACCGTGAAGGCGCTGAGCCGCTTCCAGACGCCCAAGGAGTCGAAGGAGGTCGTCGCAGGCCTGGCCGACGGGTCGGTGGACATCGTCATCGGCACCCACCGGCTGATCACGGGCGAGGTGCGGTTCAAGGACCTCGGGCTCGTGGTGATCGACGAGGAGCAGCGGTTCGGCGTCGAGCACAAGGAGACCCTGAAGGCCCTGCGCACCAACGTCGACGTGCTGGCCATGAGCGCGACCCCGATCCCGCGCACGCTCGAGATGGCCGTGACGGGCATCCGCGAGATGTCGACGCTGGCCACCCCGCCGGAGGAGCGGCACCCGGTGCTCACATTCGTCGGCGCGTACGACGAGAAGCAGATCAGCGCCGCCATCCGCCGCGAGCTGCTGCGCGAGGGTCAGGTGTTCTACGTGCACAACAAGGTGGACTCGATCGAGAAGACCGCGTCCCGGCTCATGGAGCTGGTGCCCGAGGCCCGCGTCGCGGTGGCCCACGGCAAGATGAACGAGCACCAGCTCGAGCAGGTCATCGTCGACTTCTGGGAGAAGAGGTTCGACGTCCTGGTCTGCACGACGATCGTCGAGACCGGGCTGGACATCTCCAACGCGAACACCCTGATCCTGGAGCGGGCCGACCTGCTCGGCCTCTCGCAGCTGCACCAGCTGCGCGGCCGCGTCGGCCGCGGGCGCGAGCGGGCGTACTCCTACTTCCTGTACCCGCCCGAGAAGCCGCTCACGGAGACCGCGCACGACCGCCTGCAGACCATCGCCGCGAACACCGACCTCGGCGCCGGCATGGCGGTCGCCATGAAGGACCTCGAGATCCGCGGCGCCGGCAACCTGCTGGGCGGCGAGCAGTCGGGGCACATCGAGGGCGTCGGGTTCGACCTCTACATCCGGATGGTCGGCGAGGCGGTGGCCAACTTCCGCGGGGACGTCGAGGAGGAGGTCCCGGACGTCACCATCGAGCTGCCCGTCGACGCGCACATCCCGCACGACTACATCGCGCACGAGCGCCTGCGCCTCGAGGCGTACCGCAAGATCGCGGCGGCGCTGGACACGGCGACGCTCGGCGACGCCCGGGCCGAGCTGGTCGACCGCTACGGCGCGGTGCCGGCCGCCGTCGACAACCTGTTCGAGGTGGCCGAGTTCCGGCTGCACGTGCGCGCGGCCGGGCTGTCCGACGTCACCGCGCAGGGCAAGTTCATCCGGTTCGCGCCGGTCGACCTGCCCGAGTCGGCGCAGCTGCGGCTCAAGCGGCTCTACCCGGGCGCCGTGCTCAAGCCGGCGCTGCGGACCGTGCTGGTGCCGTGGCCCATGACCGCGAGGATCGGCGGCAAGCCCGTGCAGGGCCGCGAGGTGATGCTGTGGGCGAAGCAGTTCATCGACGCCGTCGTGCGCGGGGACGTCGCCGCGGCCGCCGCCGTGGGCACGGTGGGCTCCGCACGTAGGTGAGGGCCCTACGATGACCCCGATCGACGAGCGACGACGCGGGAGGTCCCTGGTGGCGGTGCAGTGGCGTGCGAGTGTGCGGGTGACGGGCGTGCTGGTCGCGCTCGCGACGGCGGCGACCCTGGCGGGGTGCTCCGGCCGGCCCGGTGCCGCCGCGGTGGTCGACGGCACCGCGATCCCGACCTCGGACGTGCGGGCCGCGCTGACCGAGCTCGCGCCGTACTTCGAGGGCGTGACGACCGAGAACGTGCTGGCCGTCCTGGTCCAGGAGCCCACGGTGGTCGAGCTGGCCGACGAGAAGGGTGTCGGGGTCTCCGACGAGGACGCCCAGGCCCTCCTCGACTCGGTGGTGCAGCAGAAGGTGAAGGGCGCGACGGCCGACTTCACGGCTCCCTCGCTGGCGGTGGCCAAGTACTCGATCGCCTACACCAACCTGCAGGGCCTCGCGGACGCCAAGGAGGTCGGCACCGAGATCGACAAGCGCCTGCGCGCGCTCGACGTCGACGTCAACCCGCGGTTCGGCTCGCTCCAGGACGGCAACCAGGTGGGCGCACCGACGCCGGCGCCGTGGCTGGTGAAGCCGAAGGCCGACACGGCGACGGACGGCGCGACCCCGGCGCCGACGCCGGCCGCCACCCCCTCGCCCTCGGCGTCGTGACCGAGGCGGACTCCCTGCGCGCACTCGTGCGCGTGATGGACCGCCTGCGCTCGCCCGGCGGGTGCCCGTGGGACGCCCAGCAGACCCACGAGTCGCTGGTGCCGTACGCGCTGGAGGAGGCGTACGAGCTGGCGGAGGCGATCGAGACCGCCGACCGCCCGGGCCTGCGCGAGGAGCTCGGCGACCTCCTGCTGCAGGTGGTGTTCCACGCGCGCATCGCCACCGAGCACCCGACGGACCCGTTCGACGTCGACGACGTCGCCGCGGACCTGGTCGCCAAGCTGGTGCGCCGGCACCCCCATGTGTTCGCGGACGCGGAGCTCGAGGGTGACGCGCACGTGCAGTGGGACCGGCTGAAGAACGTGGAGAAGCAGCGCGCGTCGGCCCTGGACGGCGTGCCCGTGGCGCTCGGGGCGCTGGCGCGGGCCCAGAAGATCGCCGGTCGGGCCGCGCGCGCGGGGATCGCGACGGACGCGCCCACGGGCGACGGGCTGGGGGAGCGGCTGCTCGCGCTCGTGCTGGAGGCGCAGGCAGCAGGCCTCGACGCGGAAGGCGAGCTGCGCCGGACCGCGGCCGCCTGGGAGCAGGACCTTCGGACCGGGGAGTCGGCCGCCCGGCCCTGATACGGAGGTTCGGGGGTTCGTCCGAAAGACGGAAGGAAAGCGCTTGCCGACGAGGTGTTCGCGCCCGTAGCCTGCCCGTGGCCGCCATGATGAGCGTGCCCACCGACCGCCCGAGCAGGAGGACGCAGCGATGCGCATCGGCATCCCGACCGAGAGCCGGGCCGGGGAACGGCTCGTCGCCGCCACCCCGAAGACGGTCGCCCAGCTGGTGGGCCTCGGCTACGACGTCGTCGTCCAGCGCGGGGCGGGAG
Source organism: Cellulomonas sp. P5_C6 (assembly GCF_054049635.1). Lineage (NCBI taxonomy): Bacteria > Bacillati > Actinomycetota > Actinomycetes > Micrococcales > Cellulomonadaceae > Cellulomonas > Cellulomonas sp. P5_C6. The sequence continues at coordinate 4,974 of NZ_JBFULZ010000022.1, forward strand.
ACGCGGCGACGTTCCGGGCGGAGGCCTACGAGGCGGCGGGCGCGTCCGTCGGTGACGCGGACTCGGTGTGGTCGAGCGACGTCGTGGCCAAGGTGAACGCGCCGAGCGACGACGAGGTCGCGGCGCTGACACCGGGGGCCACGCTGATCGCGATGCTGGCGCCGGCGTCGGCACCGGCCCTCGTCGAGAGGCTGCACGACCGGGGCGTGACGGCGCTCGCGCTCGACGCCGTCCCGCGCATCTCGCGGGCGCAGGCGCTCGACGTGCTGAGCACCATGTCCAACGTCGCGGGCTACCGCGCGGTCGTCGAGGCCGCGGAGTCGTACGGCGGGATGTTCACCGGGCAGGTCACCGCGGCCGGCAAGACGCCGCCGGCCCGCGTGTTCGTCATCGGCGCCGGGGTGGCCGGGCTCGCCGCGATCGGCGCCGCGGGCAGCATGGGCGCCCGCGTCCGCGCGTTCGACGTCCGSCCSGAGGTGGGCGAGCAGATCGAGTCGATGGGCGCGACGTTCGTGCAGGCCGCCGCTGCGCAGCAGGCGGTCAGCGCCGACGGCTACGCCAGCGCGCTCACGCAGGAGCAGGAGCGGCTGACCCAGCAGATGTACGCCGCCGAGACGGCCGACGCGGACATCGTCATCACCACCGCGCTGGTGCGGGGGCTCGCGCCGACCACGATCACGGCGGCGATGGTCGCGGGCATGCGGCCGGGCAGCGTGATCGTCGACCTGGCGGCGTCCGGCGGCGGCAACTGCGAGCTCACGGTGCCGGGGTCGTCGGTGGTGACCGACAACGGCGTGACGATCGTCGGCTGGACCGACCTGACCAGCCGGATGCCGCAGCACACCTCGCAGCTGTTCGGCACCAACATCGTGCACCTGATCCAGCTGCTCACCCCGGGCAAGGACGGGGAGCTGGTGCTCGACCTGGACGACCCGGTGCAGCGCGGCATGGCGGTCACGCGCGACGGGGAGGTCCTCTGGCCACCGCCCCCGGTCCAGGTGTCGGCGGCGCCCGCCGTGCCCGTGGGGCCTACCGAGGAGGAGCGGGCCGCGGCCGCGGTCGCGGTGCTGCAGGACAAGACCCGTCGGCGGCAGCGACGCTCGGTGGTGCTCGCGCTGCTCGCCGTCGTGGTGCTGCTCGGCATCTCGTTCGCGCCGACCGTGTTCCTCGGCCACTTCACCGTGTTCGTGCTCGCGGTGATCGTCGGCTACTACGTGATCTCGAACGTCAGCCACTCGCTGCACACGCCGCTGATGGCCCAGACCAACGCCATCTCCGGGATCATCCTGGTCGGCGCGCTGCTGCAGATCGGCGACGACGACGTCCTCGTGACCGTGCTCGCGGTGATCGCGGCGTCGGTCGCCAGCATCAACGTGTTCGGCGGCTTCCTCGTCGCCAACCGCATGATCCGCATGTTCCGGAAGGACGCCTGAGCCCGTGCTGACCTCCGTGGCCCAGGCGGTCTACGTCGCCGCCGCCGTCCTGTTCATCCTCAGCCTCGCCGGGCTCTCCAAGCAGGAGACCGCCCGCCGCGGCAACGTCGCCGGCATGGTGGGCATGGCGCTCGCCCTCGTCGCGACGATCGCGCTCGCCCTCCAGCGCTCCGAGCGGCCGGTCGAGGTCACCGCGTCGCTGATCCTCGTCGTGCTGCTCATCGGCTCCACCGTCGGCACGTGGCAGGCGCGCCGGGTCGAGATGACGCAGATGCCCGAGCTGATCGCGGTGCTGCACTCGTTCGTCGGGCTCGCGGCCGTGCTCGTCGGCTACAACTCGTTCCTCACCGAGCCGGCGGACCCCGCGCACCTGGTCGAGGTGTTCCTCGGCGTGCTCATCGGCGCGGTGACGTTCACCGGGTCGATCGTCGCGTACCTCAAGCTGTCCACGCGGATCCGCTCGGCGCCCCTGATGCTGCCGGGCCGCAACGTGCTCAACCTCGCCATGGTCCTGGCGTCGGCCGGGCTCCTCGTGTGGTTCCTGGGCACCGGCAGCGTGCTGCCGCTCCTGCTCATGACGGTCGTGGCGCTGGCCCTCGGCTGGCACCTGGTCGCGTCGATCGGCGGCGGCGACATGCCGGTCGTCGTCTCGATGCTCAACTCCTACTCTGGCTGGGCGGCCGCCGCCGCGGGCTTCATGCTCGGCAACGACCTGCTCATCGTCACCGGCGCCCTCGTCGGCTCGTCCGGTGCGATCCTCAGCTACCTCATGTGCACGGCGATGAACCGCTCGTTCATCAGCGTGATCCTCGGCGGGTTCGGGGCCGAGGGCGGCACGGTCTCGGCGTCCGACGTCGACCTGGGGGAGTACCACGAGGTCAAGGCGCCCGAGGTCGCGGAGCTGCTCGCCGACGCCCGCTCGGTCGTCATCACGCCCGGGTACGGCATGGCCGTCGCCAAGGCGCAGTACCCGGTGGCCGAGCTGGTGGCCAAGCTGCGCGCCCGCGGCATCGAGGTCCGGTTCGGGGTCCACCCGGTCGCCGGCCGGCTGCCGGGGCACATGAACGTGCTGCTGGCCGAGGCCAAGGTGCCGTACGACATCGTGCTGGAGATGGACGAGATCAACGACGACCTCGCGGACACCGACGTGGTCCTGGTCATCGGCGCCAACGACACCGTGAACCCCGCAGCGCTGGACGACCCGTCCTCGCCGATCGCGGGCATGCCCGTGCTCGAGGTGTGGAAGGCCGCCCGGGTGGTCGTGTTCAAGCGGTCCATGGCCACGGGCTACGCCGGCGTGCAGAACCCGCTGTTCTTCCGCGAGAACACGTCGATGCTGTTCGGTGACGCCAAGGACCAGGTCGAGCACATCATGCTGGCGCTCTGACGGGCGGCGGGGACGTCCGCCGTCGGGAGTACGTTGCCGATATGTCGGGCCTCACGATCAAGGCGCTCGAGCCGACGACGTTCGACGACTTCGCCGCGCTGGTCGAGCGGAACGGTGGCATGTTCGCCAGCTGCTGGTGCGTCCACTTCCACCCCGACTGCGCGGAGAAGAACCAGAGCGCGGAGGGCAACCGGGCGCTCAAGCAGCGGCTGGTCGCCGACGGGATCGCGCACGCGGCCCTGGTCTACGACGGTGACCTGGCGGTCGCCTGGACGGAGTACGGCACACCGGAGGAGCTGCCCCACATCCAGCACCGCAAGGAGTACCTGGCCACCGCCGAGCGGCTGCCCGACTTCCGGGTCACCTGCATCCAGGTCGAGCGTGGCCGCCGCGGTCGGGGCCTGGCGTCGGTCGCCCTGCGCGGAGCCGTCGAGCTGATCGCGCAGGCCGGCGGCGGTCTGGTGGAGGGCTACCCGCACGACACCGGCGGGGTCCGGAAGAAGAACTCGTCGTTCCTCTACAACGGCACCCGCACGATGTACGAGCGCGCGGGCTTCACCTACGACCGGCCCAAGGGACTCGGCAACTGCGTGATGGTGCGTGAGGTCGCCGCGAGCGACCGCGGCTGAGCGCGTCCCACCAGTCGAAGGGCCCACGACGCCCGCTCGGGGACGCCAGTAGGGTGAGGTCGTAAACCCACCCGCTTCAGAAGGAGCACCCATGGCCAGCATCGAGGCCGTCGGCGCCCGCGAGATCCTGGACTCGCGCGGCAACCCCACTGTCGAGGTCGAGGTCGCCCTCGACGACGGCACCATCGCCCGCGCCGCTGTCCCCTCGGGTGCCTCGACCGGCGCGTTCGAGGCCGTCGAGCGCCGTGACGGCGACTCCGCCCGCTACCTGGGCAAGGGCGTCGAGGAGGCTGTCGCGGCCRTCATCGACGAGATCGCCCCCGAGCTCATCGGCTTCGAGGCCACCGAGCAGCGCCTGGTCGACGCCGCGCTGATCGACCTCGACGGCACGGCCAACAAGGGCAAGCTCGGCGCCAACGCGATCCTCGGTGTCTCGCTCGCCGTCGCCAAGGCCGCCGCCGACTCGGCCGACCTGCCGCTGTTCCGCTACCTCGGTGGCCCGAACGCGCACGTGCTCCCGGTCCCGATGATGAACATCCTCAACGGTGGGTCGCACGCCGACTCCAACGTCGACATCCAGGAGTTCATGGTCGCCCCCATCGGCGCGTCCACGTACCGCGAGGCGCTGCGCAGCGGCGTCGAGGTCTACCACTCGCTCAAGTCCGTCCTCAAGAGCAAGGGCCTGTCGACGGGCCTCGGCGACGAGGGCGGCTTCGCCCCGAACCTGGGCAGCAACCGCGAGGCGCTCGACCTCATCCTGGTCGCCATCGAGAAGGCCGGCTTCACGCCGGGCGTCGACCTGGGCCTCGCGCTCGACGTCGCCGCGACCGAGTTCTTCAAGGACGGCGTCTACCACTTCGAGGGCAAGACGCTCTCGAACGAGGAGCTGTCGGCCTACTACGAGCAGCTGGTGAAGGACTACCCGCTCGTCTCCATCGAGGACCCGCTGTCCGAGGACGAGTGGGAGGGCTGGTCCCACCTGGTCGCCACCATCGGCGACAAGGTCCAGATCGTCGGCGACGACCTGTTCGTCACCAACCCCGAGCGCCTGCGCAAGGGCATCGAGCTCAAGGCCGCCAACTCGCTGCTGGTCAAGCTCAACCAGATCGGCACGCTGACGGAGACGCTCGACGCCGTCGAGCTGGCCCAGCGCAGCGGCTTCACGACGATGACCTCGCACCGCTCCGGCGAGACCGAGGACACCACGATCGCCGACCTGTCCGTCGCGACCAACGCCGGCCAGATCAAGACCGGTGCGCCCGCCCGCGGCGAGCGCATCAACAAGTACAACCAGCTGCTCCGCATCGAGGAGGAGCTGGACGACGCCGCGCGCTACGCCGGTCGTTCCGCCTTCCCGCGGTTCACGGCCTGACGCACCACCTCGAAGGCCGGTCACCGCTGCGGTGGCCGGCCTTCGGCGCGCCACGGATCGCCACGTCCGGCGAGGTCGGCGAGGTCCGGGGCAGAATCGACGCCATGTCCGCCCCCCGACGCCCGGCGTCCCCGAGCGCCCCGGGTCGGCGCCCGGCGGCCCCGCGTTCCGGGGCGCCCAGCCCCGGGGCGAACGTCCCGCGCGGCAACACCGCCGGCCGGTCCGCGGCGCCGCGCTCGGGCGCCACGCCCCGCGTGGGTCCGACGCCCTCGTCGTCCCCGCGGCCGTCGTCGTCGCGACCCTCCGCCTCCCGCCCCGCCACCCGCGGCACCGCGCCCACCCCGCCCCGCGGCACGCCGCGCGCCGAGCGGGTCCAGGTCCGCGTGCCGCGACTGTTCACCGTGCGCGCGATGGTGTTCGCCTGCGTGCTCCTGCTCGCGTTCGTGCTGGTGTACCCGACCCTGCACTCGTACCTGCAGCAGCGGGTCGAGGTGGACCACCTGCGCGCCCAGGTCCAGGCGGCCCGGGAGCGCAACGACGACCTGCAGTCGGACCTCGAGCGCTGGGACGACCCCGCCTACGTGACGGCTCAGGCCCGCGAGCGGCTCTCGTTCGTGCTGCCCGGCGAGAAGGCCTTCCGCGTCGTCGACCCCGAGACCGTCCCCGACACCGCGCCCGCCGCCGACGGCCCCGCCTCCGTGCTCGACTCCGGCTCGACCCTGCCCTGGTACGCGAACGTCTGGGATTCCGTGCAGGTGGCCGGCACGACCCCGGTGACGGGCGACAATGGGACGCCCACGCCGGCCGCGACCCCGCCGGCGGGTGGCTGACCTTCCCCCGCACGAACGGACCGCTGCTGTGACCCCCTCCTTCGACGCCGTCACCGACGAGGACATCGCCGTCCTGGCCGAGCAGCTGGGTCGCCCGCCCCGCGGCGTCGTCGGCATCGCGGCCCGCTGCGTGTGCGGGCGCCCGCTCGTGGTCCGCACGGCCCCCCGGCTGGACGACGGCACCCCGTTCCCGACGACCTACTACCTCACCTGCCCGCCCGCCGTCGCCGCCGTGAGCACGCTCGAGGCCGGCGGCCTCATGAAGGAGCTGACGGCGCGGCTCGCCGACGACGAGGAGCTGGCGGCTGCCTACCGGCGCGCGCACGAGGCGTACCTGGTCGACCGTGAGGCGCTCGGGCACGTCGAGGAGATCGCGGGCATCTCGGCCGGCGGCATGCCCACGCGCGTCAAGTGCCTGCACGTGCTGGTCGGCCACGCGCTGGCCGCAGGCCCGGGCGTCAACCCGATCGGCGACGAGGCCCTGGCCCTGATCCGCGACGACTGGTGGCCGGACCGCTGCACCTGCTGACCCACACCGACTGGCGCCCGCACCGCTGCACCTGCTGACCCGCCGCCGGGCCCCGGATCGCTGCACACGCTGACCCGCGCCGTCGGGCCCCCCTCCCGCGACCACCCGCCAGCCGCAACGTCCGAGCAAGTACGGGCTCCAGCCCTCACGTCCTCGGACGTCCGGCCAACCAGACCGGCAGCGTCCGAGCAAGTACGTGCCCCAGCCCCTACTTGCTCGGACGTCCCGCTCGCTGAGCCTTCGGGCCCTCCCGGGCCGGCAGTTCGCGGATGCGAGGATGGGCGCGTGACGCGTGTGGCTGCCATCGACTGCGGGACCAACTCCATCCGACTCCTGGTCGCCGACGTGGATCCCGAGGCCGGGACGCTGGTCGACCTGGACCGCCGCATGGAGGTCGTCCGCCTCGGCCAGGGCGTCGACCGGACCGGCCGTATCGCCCCCGAGGCCCTGGCGCGCACGCTCGACGCCGCCCGCCGGTACAACGACATCTGCACCGAGCTGTGCGTCGAGGCGATCCGCTTCGTCGCGACGTCGGCGTCGCGGGACGCCGAGAACCGCGCGGACTTCGTCGACGGCGTGCACGCTGCGCTGGGTGTCGAGCCGGAGGTCGTCGCCGGCGAGGAGGAGGCCCAGCTCTCGTTCCGCGGGGCCACCGGCGTGCTCGGCGCGCATCACCCSGGCCCGTTCCTCGTGGTCGACCTCGGCGGCGGCTCCACCGAGCTGGTGCTGGGCACGTCGACGCCGGAGGCCGCGTTCTCGATGGACATCGGCTGCGTCCGCATGACCGAGCGTCACCTGCGCAGCGACCCGCCGACCGCCGACGAGATCGCCGCGGCGCACGTCGACGTCGCCGCCGCGCTCGACACCGCGTCGGCCGTGGTGCCCCTCGGCAAGACCGTCACGCTGGTCGGGCTCGCCGGCACCGTCACGACGGTGACCGCCCACGGCCTCGGGCTGCCGGCCTACGACCCCGCGATCATCGACGGGTCCGTCCTGCCCGTCGACGTCGTTCTCGCCGCCTGCGACGACCTCCTGCACCGGTCCCGCGCCGAGCGCGCCGCCCTCGGGTTCATGCACCCGGGCCGCGTCGACGTGATCGGCGCCGGCGCCCTGGTGTGGGCCGACGTCGTCCGACGGGTCCGCGACGACGTCGCCGCCGCCGGCGGGCGGCTGACCGAGGTGGTCACCTCGGAGCACGACATCCTCGACGGCATCGCCTGGAGCATCGCCACCCGCTGACCACCCGACCGCAACGTCCGCGCACGTACGGGTGCTGACCTGTACTTGCTCGGACGTTGCGCTGTCAGGACACCGCGGGACGTCCGCGTTCCTGCGGGCTCTGACCCGCACGAGCGCGGACGTCCGCGGAGAGGGGTGGCGGCGACACGCCGTGTCTGGCGCGTGGTGGACGGTAGTGCGCAATGTGTAATAGCGTCGCGCGTGCGGGAGCTCGGAGGGGGCTCCCGCACCACGCTCGTCGGCCCGGTGCCGCCGCTCGCCCGGCCGGGCGGTCCGCGGACCGGGGCGCCGACGTAGACGTAGTCGTAGACGCAATCGCAGGTGCAGACGCAATCGCTGGTGCAGACGCAATCGCTGGTGCAGACGCAATCGCTGGTGCAGACGCAATCGCATGTGCAGACGCAATCGCAGGTGCAGACGCAAATCGCAGTCGCAGACCCGGAGGTCCCATGGACACCACACAGCTGCTCAAGGGCGTGCTCGACCTGGCCGTGCTGGCCGTCGTCGCGGACGAGGACGGGTACGGCTACGACGTCGTCCGACGGCTGCGGTCGGCGGGGATCGAGGAGGTCGGCGACGCGTCGGTGTACGGCACGCTGCGGCGGCTGTACTCGTCGGGCGCGCTGACGTCCTACGTGGTGCCCAGCGACGAGGGGCCGCACCGCAAGTACTACGGCATCAACGCGCAGGGGCGGGCGATGCTCGAGGCGCAGCGCAAGGACTGGCAGGAGTTCGCAGGCACCATGGGTCGCCTGCTCGGGACGGAGGGCGTGCGATGAGCGTGCTGGACACCACGGACGCGCTGGACGTCGCAGGCTACGCGGCGGAGGTGCGGCGGAGCCTGGTCGACCTGGGGCCGGAGACGGTCGACGACCTGACCGACGACCTCGAGGCCGACCTCGCCGACGCGATGGCCGACGAGCGGCACGTGGCCCACGGGCGCGGGCTGCTGGAGCAGTTCGGGCCTCCGGAGGAGTACGCGGCGGAGCTGCGGTCGGCCGCAGGGCTGGCTCCGGCGCGCGTCGCCCACGCTCGCGGGTGGTCGCGGCTCTTCCCTGACCCGGTCGAGGACGCCCAGCGGCTGGGTCGGTGGGCGCTGAGGCGGGCGCGCGCACTGTCGTGGTGGGCGCCCGCCGAGGCGTTCCTGGTCGCGCTGCGGCCCGCGTGGTGGCTGGTCCGCGGCTGGATCGGCTTCGAGGTGGCGGTGTACCTGGTGAACGGCGGCCGGCTCCGGTTCCTGCCGACCGAGCCCCTCGCGTGGGCCGTGCTCGGGGCGTGCATCCTGCTGAGCGTGCAGTGGGGCCGCGGCGTGTGGTTCCAGCCCCGGTCGGTCTCGTGGCTCGGGGTGCTCGGCAATGCGGTCGCCGTCGTCCTGCTCCTGCCGATGCTGGTCACGGTGCAGGGCCAGGCGAGCCAGAAGGAGGCGGTGTACAACTCCTGGGCCTCGGGGTCGTGGAGCGGTGGCGGCACCCAGACCGTCTACCAGGACAAGGCGGTCGACGGGGTCGTGGTGGACGGCATCCAGGTGAGCAACCTGTTCGCCTACGACGCCGAGGGCAACCCGCTGTCCGACGTGCAGATCTACGACGACCGCGGCCGCCCCGTGCGGACCACCTACGACAACGGCTCGAACCCGTACTGGTTCCCCGAGGGCACGGAGCCGTGGTCGTTCGTGAGCCGCACGGACGCCGATGGCCGCAACCGCTGGAACGTCTACCCGCTGCAGGGCGCGCCGACGTCGGCGTTCACCTACGACGACTCGGGCCTTCAGGTGCTCCCGGCGGGCACGAGCCCGTCGACCCCGCCCTGGCCGTTCGCCAAGGCGCCGGCCCTCGACGCGACGCCGACGGCGACGATCGGCGCCGACGGCCCGACCCCGAGCCCGACCGCGACTCCCTGAGTCTGCCGCCAGGTGGCGCCCGCGAGGGGGGCCACCTGGCAGAATGGCTGCTGGGAGCGCTCTCAGAGGCGCTCCGACGCCGACGCTCGAGGAGGAGCGCCATGCCCGATCAGCGCCCCGAGCGCATGCTCGACCGCCGACTGCTGCTCCAGCTCGGCGCGACGACCGGCCTGCTCGCGGCCTGCACGCCGGGGACTCCGAGCCCGGCGCCGACCACCAGCGCGCGCTCGACCACCTGGGAGCCGCCCGCCGGGCCGATGGCCTTCCCGGCGGGGTTCGTCTGGGGCGCGGCGACGTCGGCCTTCCAGGTCGAGGGCTCGACGGCGGCGGACGGTCGAGGGCCGTCGATCTGGGACACGTTCGCGGCGACGCCCGGGCGGATCCGCGACGGCTCGACGGGCGACCCGGCGGCCGACCACTATCGGCTGTGGGAGTCGGACCTCGACCTCATCAAGAGCCTGGGCCTGCCCGCGTACCGGTTCTCGGTGGCGTGGCCCCGCATCCAGCCGACGGGCTCGGGGGCGGTGAACCAGGCGGGCGTCGACTTCTACCGGCGGCTGGTCGACGGGCTGCTGGCGCGGGAGATCCACCCGGCGATCACGCTCTACCACTGGGACCTGCCGCAGCCGCTGCAGGACGCGGGCGGCTGGGCGGTGCGGGACACCGCCGAGCGGTTCGGCGAGTACGCGGCGGTCGTGCTCGACGCGCTGCGCGACGTCGACGCCACGTGGCTGACGATCAACGAGCCGAAGACCACCGCGTTCGTCGGCTACCGCTGGGGCTCGCACGCGCCAGGGATCACGGACGTCGACCAGGCGGCCGCCGCGGTGCACCACCAGCTGCTCGGGCACGGCAGGGCGGTCAGCGCGTTCCGGGCGAGCGGCGCCGCGGGCGGCATCGGCATCGCGCTCAACCTCCTGCCGGTGTACCCGGTGGGCCGCGACGCCGACGTCGCGTCGGTGCACGTGGACGGCGTCGAGAACCGGCTGTTCCTCGACCCGGTGCTGCTCGGGCGCTACCCGTCGGACGCCCTCGGCAGCGGGCCGGGCCAGCTGCCCGCGGACCAGGCCGCCTTCGAGGCCCTGGTCCAGGACGGCGACCTCGCCGCGATCAGTGCACCGCTCGACGTGCTCGCGGTGCAGTACTACGGGGTCACGGGGGTCGACGACGCCGGCAACGAGGTGGCGCTCTACCCGACCTCGACCGCGACGTGGCAGCAGGTGCACCCCGAGGGTCTCTACGACCTGCTCATGGACCTGCTCATCGACTACCCGGACGCCCCGCCGCTGGTCATCACCGAGAACGGGATCCYGGACCCCACGGCGGAGGGCACGACGGACGACCCCGAGCGCCTCGAGTTCCTGCGCGCCCACCTGCAGCAGGCGGCGCGGGCGATCGGCGACGGTGTGCGCCTGACCGGCTACTACGCGTGGTCGCTGCTCGACAACTTCGAGTGGGCGGAGGGCATGACCCAGCGCTGGGGTCTGGTGCACGTCGACTTCGAGACCCAGGAGCGGACGCCCAAGACGAGCGCCGGCTGGTACACCACCGTGGTCCGCGCGAACGCCGTCGACCCCGCCTGAGTTCCACTGTGCGCAGTATCACCGGGTTCAGGTAAGGCGACGGGACTTCGGTCCCGCTACCGTTGAGGTATGCCCCAGTCTGTTTCCGACGCCGCCACCGTCCCGGCCACGGCCCGCCCGAGCAAGCCTCGCAAGGTGCCCCGTGTCGTGATCCTCGGCGGCGGGACGGTCGGTCTGTACACGGCCCGCCGGCTGCGCAAGCGGCTCGGCAAGCGGGAGGCGGCCATCGTCGTCGTCGACCCCCGCCCCTACATGACCTACGCGCCGTTCCTCCCCGAGGCGGCGGCCGGGTCCATCGACCCGCGCAACGTGGTCGCCCCGCACCGTCGCGCGCTCAAGGGCGTCGACGTGCTGCAGGGCAAGGTCTCGGAGATCAACCACGCGGACCGCACCGTGGAGATCACGCCCGAGGAGGGCGACCCGTACTGGATCACCTACGACCACCTGGTCGTGGGCCTCGGCGCGGTCGCCCGCACGCTGCCCATCCCGGGGCTCGCGGACTTCGGCATCGGCTTCAAGAACGTCGAAGAGGCCATCGCCCTGCGCAACCACGTGCTCAACCGCATCGACATCGCGGCCAGCACGTGGGACCCGGAGCTGCGTCGCCGGATGCTCACCTTCGTCTTCGTCGGCGGCGGCTTCGCCGGCATCGAGGCGTTGGGCGAGGTCGAGGACATGGCCCGCACGGCGGTCAAGTACTACAAGGCCGTCGAGCAGGAGGAGCTGCGCTTCGTCCTCGTCGAGGGCTCGCCGCGGATCCTCCCCGAGGTCAGCGAGGAGCTGGGCGGCTACACGCTCGAGCAGCTGCGCAAGCGCGACATCGAGATCCACCTCTCGACGTTCCTGAGCAGCTGCATCGACGGCCACATCGTCCTGTCGAACAAGACCGAGTTCGACGCCGAGACGCTCGTGTGGACGGCCGGCGTGAAGGCCAACCCGGTGCTGCAGCACTCGGACCTGCCGCTGGACCAGATGGGCCGGGTGACGTGCAACGCGTTCCTGCAGGTGGTCGACGCCGACGGCACGGTCGTCCCCGACGCCTACGCCGCCGGTGACTGCGCCGCCGTGCCGGACCTCTACAACCCCGGCAAGTTCTGCCCGCCGAACGCCCAGCACGCGCTGCGCGAGGGCAACCACCTGGGCGACAACCTCTCCCGCGTGCTGCGCTCGGCCGAGCTGACCGAGTACAAGCACAAGAACATCGGTGCCGTCGCGTCGCTCGGCATGTACAAGGGCGTCGCGCAGATGTTCGGGCGCATCAAGGTCCGCGGCTTCCTCGCGTGGGTGCTGCACCGCTCGTACCACGTGGCCGCCATGCCGACGTTCAACCGCAAGATCAAGATCGCCGCGGGTTGGACGGGTTCGCTGCTGCTGCGCCGCGAGGTCGTGGCGCTCGGCAGCCTGCACGACCCGCGCGCGGAGTTCCGCGCCGCGTCGGTGCCGCCCAAGCCGCGCGTCGTCGAGCCCGGCGCGGGCGACCCCGCGCTGGAGTCCGCAGCGATGCCGAAGAAGGCCTCGAAGACGGCCTGACCACGACGACGACGAGCCCCCGATCCCCTCGCGGACCGGGGGCTCGTTCGCGTCCTGGCAGGATGTGGCGCGGCCCCCGTAGCCCAACTGGCAGAGGCAGCCGGCTTAAACCCGGCACAGTCCGGGTTCGAACCCCGGCGGGGGCACCGGTCGAGTGCTGGGATGGTGAGCCATGCAGAGAATCGCGATACGACGACGTGTCACGCGGATCAGCCTCGAGGGCGGCGCCCGCCAGGTCGAGGACGTGCTCGCGGCGGAGGAGCCCCTGGAGATCCGGGTCGGCGGCCGACCGTTCGCGGTCACCATGCGCACGCCGGGCCACGACGTCGACCTCGCCGCCGGGTTCCTGGTGTCCGAGGGCGTGGTCGGGGCCGCGGAGGACTTCGCCGCCGCGCGGTACTGCGCCGGCGCGACCGAGGAGGGCCTGAACACCTACAACGTCCTCGACGTGACGCTGGGCCGCGACGTGCTCCCGCCGGACCCGAGCCTGGAGCGCGACCTCGTCACGACGTCGGCCTGCGGCCTGTGCGGGAAGTCGAGCATCGACGCGGTGCGCACCCGCTCGCGCTGGACCGTCGCCGACGACCACCTCGTGGTGCCGGCGGAGCTGCTGGCGACGTTCCCCGACCGGCTCCGCGAGCGGCAGGAGGTGTTCGCCACGACGGGCGGGCTGCACGCCGCCGGTCTCTTCGACGCCGCCACTGGGGAGCTGCTCGTGCTGCGCGAGGACGTCGGCCGCCACAACGCGGTCGACAAGGTGGTCGGCTGGGCGCTGACGAGCGGGATGCTGCCGCTGCGTGGCACGGTGCTCATGGTGTCGGGGCGGTCGTCGTTCGAGCTCACGCAGAAGGCGCTCATGGCCGGCATCCCCGTCCTGGCCTCGGTGTCCGCGCCGTCGTCGCTGGCCGTCGACCTCGCGCGCGAGTCGGGGATCACGCTGGTCGGGTTCCTGCGCGGACCGTCGATGGTCGTGTACTCGCGGCCGGACCGGGTGCCGGTCGGGGTGGCGGTCCCGTGACCCGCGAGCCGCGGCTGACCGTCCGCCCGCCCGAGCCGTGGGCCGTCGGGCTGCCCTCGGTGGTCAGCGCGATGCGGTACGCCGTCGACGGCCTGGGTCCGGCCCGCTCGCTCCGGCTGCTGAGCCGGGTGAACCAGAAGGACGGTTTCGACTGCATGAGCTGCGCGTGGCCGGACCCGGACCACCGCGGCCGGATCGAGTTCTGCGAGAACGGTGCTCGCGCGGTCACCTGGGAGGCCACCACGCTGACCGTGCCGACGTCCTTCTGGGCCGAGCACCCGGTGTCGGACCTGCTGGAGCGGTCGGAGTACTGGCTGGGCTCGCAGGGCAGGCTGGTCGAGCCGGTGTACAAGGCGGCGGCCAGCGACCACTACGTCCCGATCAGCTGGGTGGACGCGTTCCGGCTGGTGGCCGACAAGCTGCGGGGGCTCGAGTCGCCGGACCAGGCCGCGTTCTACACCAGCGGCCGCACCGCGAACGAGACGGCGTTCGTCTACCAGCTCTTCGTGCGCGCCTTCGGCACCAACAACCTGCCCGACTGCTCGAACATGTGCCACGAGTCGACCGGCACCGCGATGCTCGAGACCCTGGGCGTCGGCAAGTCGACCATCGCGTACGACGACGTCGCGAAGGCCGACCTGATCATCGTGATGGGGCAGAACCCCGGCACGAACCACCCGCGCATGCTCACCGCGCTGGAGGAGGCGAAGCGCGCGGGCGCCGGCATCGTCGCCGTGAACCCGCTGCCGGAAGCGGCCCTGCGGCGCTACAAGAACCCGCAGACCGTCCGCGGCATCGTCGGGCGCGGCACCGACCTGGCCGACCAGTTCTTGCAGATCCGCAGCGGGGGCGACATGGCCCTGCTGCAGTGGGTCTCGCGGCGCGTGCTCGAGGCGGAGGACCGGAACCCGGGCACCGTGCTGGACCACGCGTTCCTGGCGGAGCACACGCTCGGCCTCGAGGCGCTCCGGGCGCACCTGGCCGCGCTCGACGAGCAGGAGGTGCTCGCCGCGACGGGTCTGACCGCGGCCGAGATGGACCAGCTGGCCGACCGCTACCTCGCCGCCGAGCGCGTGATCATCACGTGGGCGATGGGCATCACCCAGCACCGCAAGGGCGTCGACACGATCAAGGAGATCGTCAACCTGCTGCTGCTGCGCGGGAACATCGGCAAGCCCGGGGCGGGTGCGTCCCCGATCCGCGGGCACAGCAACGTGCAGGGCGACCGGACGATGGGCATCTGGGAGCGGATGCCCGACAGCTTCCTGGACGCTCTCGGTGCCGAGTTCTCGTTCGAGCCCCCGCGCCGCCACGGGCTGGACTCCGTGCGGGCGATCCAGGCGATGCAGCGGGGCGAGGTCACGGTCTGGTTCGCGCTCGGCGGCAACCTGGTCGCGGCGATCTCGGACACGGCGGCGGCCGAGGCCGCGATGCGCGGGACGGACCTGACCGTGCAGGTGTCCACCAAGCTGAACCGGTCGCACGCGGTCACGGGCGCGGAGGCGCTCATCCTGCCGACGCTCGGTCGCACCGACGTCGACCTGCAGGAGACGGGCCCACAGTTCCTGTCCGTCGAGGACTCCGTGTGCGCGGTGCACGGCACGCACGGCGCGGTCGCGCCCGTGTCGGACATGCTGCTGTCCGAGGTCTCGATCGTCACGCGGTTGGCCCGCGCGGTGCTCGGCGACGACGGTCCCATCGACTGGGCCGGTTTCGAGCGCGACTACAACACCATCCGCGAGTCGATCGCCCGCGTCGTACCCGGCTTCCAGGACTTCAACCGGCAGGTCCGTCGCCAGGGCGGGTTCGTCCTGCCCAACGGGCCACGGGACTCCCGCACGTTCCCGACCGCGACAGGCAAGGCCATGCTCACGGTCAACGCGTTGGTGCCGGTCGAGTGCCCGCCGGGCCGGCTGATCCTGCAGACGATCCGCTCGCACGACCAGTTCAACACCACGATGTACAGCCTCGACGACCGGTACCGGGGCATCAGGGGCGGCCGCGAGGTCGTCTTCGTGAACCCGGACGACCTCCTCGAGCTCGGGCTCGCCGACGGCGACCGCGTCGACGTCGCGAGCGAGTGGCCGGGGGAGCCGGACCGCTGGCTGCGGGGCTACCGCGTCGTGGCCTATCCCACGTCACGCGGGTGCGCCGCCGCGTACTTCCCCGAGGCGAACGTGCTGATCCCGCTGGCCAGCACGGCGATCGGCAGCAACACCCCGGTGTCCAAGGCGATCGTCGTGCGGCTGGAGAAGAGCGGCGGGTAGCCGTCAGACGACGCAGAACTCGTTGCCCTCGGGGTCCGCCAGCACGACGTGGTCGAGGTCGCCGCGCAGCGTGTGCTCGGCGAGCACCGTGGCCCCGGCGGCCGTCAGCCGTGCGACGGCCGCGCGGATCCGCGCCTCGCGCTCGGCCTGCGGGGCGGACCGGCCGCCGGACTCCCGCAGGTCGAGGTGCAGGCGGTTCTTGACCACCTTGCCCTCCGGCACCCGCAGGAACGACAGGGACGGCAGCATGCCGTCGGGGTCGGCCAGGTAGGCGCCGTCGTCGCGCTCGTCCGGCGGCACCTCATGGTGCTCCGCCCAAACGTCCCAGGTGTCGAAGCCGTCCGGAGGCGGCGGCTCGACGTAGCCGAGCGCGGGCCCCCAGAACCGGGCCATGGCCATCGGACTCGTGCAGTCGAACGTCACCGTCCACATCGGTCAGTCCAGCTCCTTCTCCGACTCCTCGATCGTGGCGAGCCAGTCGCGCTTGGTGGCGCGCCAGCCCTCGTCGTCGGCGCCGAGCCGCCAGTAGCCCGAGACCGACAGCTGGTCGCGGGACAGGCCGCGGTCGACGCGGACGTGCTTGCGCAGCTCTCGGACCGCCCCGGCCTCGCCGTGCACGAACGCGCTGACCGGCGCGGGCAGCTCCGGGAGTGCCGTGAGGGCGTCGACGAGCGCGAGCCCGGCGACACCGATGCCCTGGTGCACCCAGTGCACGTGCACCCCGGGCGGGAAGGTCAGCGGGATCTCGTCCTCGGCCCCGTGCACCTCGATCACGGCGTGCCCGACGGCGTCGGCCGGCAGCCGCTCGAGCGCGACGGCGATGGCCGGCAGCGCRCTGGCGTCGCCGGCGAACAGGTGCGACGCCGCGGCGGGGTCGGGGGACCAGGCGCCGCCGGGCCCGACCAGCAGGACCTCGTCGCCGGGTTGGGCCTTCGCGGACCACGGGCCGGCGATGCCCTCGTCGCCGTGCACGACGAAGTCGAGCGTGAGCTCGCTCGCGGCGGCGTCCCAGGCGCGGACGGTGTACGAGCGCTGGCGGGGCTGCTGGTCCGCCGGCAGGGTCGCGCGGACCGCGTCGAGGTCGAGCCGCCCGTCCTCGCGCAGCGGGCGCTCCGTGCCGTCGGGCAGGAAGACGACCTTGACGTAGGAGTCGGCGTGCGGCGACGGCTCGAACCCGTCGACGCCGACCACCACCCGCACCATCGTGGCGGCCAGGAGCTCCGTCCGGACGACCACTCCCACCAGGGGTGCAGGGCGCGGTCGTCGGGCGGGTGCGTCGGTCATCGCGGTCCTTCGTCGGAGCGGTCGGTCGTGCGGCGGCCCACGCTAGCCGAGACGGCTGTCAGGTGCCGGTCGCGTGCGAGTCGAGGTCGTCGTTGAGCCGGGTCAGCAGGACGGCCAGCTGGCGCCGCTCGTCGTCGGACCAGTCGGAGAGCACGTCGGCGTACACGTCCGCGCGCGCGGCGCGGGTCTCGGCTAGGGCCGCGGCGCCGGCGGGCGTCATGGTGACGACGGCCCGGCGACCGTCGTGCACGTCGCGCTCCCGGGTGACGTAGCCGGCCGCCTCCATGGCCAGCACCTGGCGGGTCACGGTCGACGCGTCCAGGCGCAGGTGGTCCGCGATCTCGTTGATCCCGGCCGGGCCCGTGGTGTCGAGGAGCCGCAGCGCGAGGTACGCGGAGCGCTCCAGCGTCGAGGCCAGGCGCGTCGTCGCCCGGCGGCTGCGGTCGGCGAGCCGCAGCAGCAGCGCCACCTGGGTCTCGACCGCCACCACGGCGTCGTCGTCGGTCATGGGTGTAGCATACATGTAAGTACCTGCCCCATACAGATAATCGCGAACGCACAAGGAAAGAGCCCGTGGCGTCATCCCGCACCGAACCGAACAAGACCGCGATCTACTCGACCGCCCTGACGGCGTTCTTCGCCATCGCGGGCATCGCGATCGTCGACCCCATCCTCCCGGCCATCGGCGCCGCCATCGGCGCGACCACGTGGCAGATCGAGCTGCTGTTCACCGCGTACATCGCCGTCATGGCGGTCGGCATGATCCCCGCCGTCATGGCCACCGGGAAGTTCGGCTACAAGAAGGTCCTGGCCACGGGCGTGAGCACTGTCGCCGTCGCCGCCATCCTCGCGTCCCTCTCCAACGGGATCGTGTCGCTGGCGCTGCTGCGCGGCCTGTGGGGCCTGGGCAACGCGATGTTCTTCGCCACCGCCATGGTGCTGCTGGTGTCGCTGGCCAACGACAAGAAGTGGGTCGTCGAGCTGTTCGAGACCTGCGTCGGGCTCGGGTTCGCCATCGGCCCCCTGATCGGTGGCCTGCTCGGGCAGATCAGCTGGCGCGTGCCGTTCTTCCTGTGCGGGCTGTTCATGATCGCGGCGCTGATCATCTCGCTCACGCGGCTCAAGGACCCCGACGAGATGCCGGCGCCGCTGCGGCTCGGTCAGGTGTTCCACCCGTTCCGCCGGCCGGCGTTCGTCGCGCTCTGCGTGATCACCGCGACCTACAACTTCGTGTTCTTCATCGTGCTGGGCTTCACGCCGATCTTCCTGGGCCTCGACGTGGTGCCGCTCGGGCTCGTGTTCACCGCGTGGGGCGCCGGTCTCGCCTTCGGCATCCTGGTCGTGGGGCACCGCCTCGCGCACCGGTTCGGCGCGGTGCAGACCGTCGGGTTCGCGCTGATGGTCCTCATGCTCACCCTGATCGGCCTGGCCACCTCGCACAGCACCGCGCAGTCCGTGGTCGTGCTGATCGTCGCGGGCGTCTGCATGGGCATCTGCAACGCCAACCTCACGGACCTCGCGCTGGCCACCGGCTCGCCCGACCGCCGCGTCACCACCGGGGCGTTCAACCTGGTCCGGTGGGGCTTCGCGGCTCCCGCGCCGGTCGTCGCCGGGCTGCTGGCCGAGCACGTCGGCATGAGCGCGCCGTTCTGGGTCGCGGTCGCCGTGCTCGCCGTCGGCATCCTGACGTTCCTCGTGTTCGGTCACATGCTCGCCCGCACCGTGGGGGAGCGGGTGCTCTGGTCGCGCTGGAACCGCGAGGCCGAGGCGCTCGAGGGCACGCCCGAGGAGGCGCTCGGCCAGGTCGTCTGACCTGTGCGGCGGGCGTGACGCAGAACGCGTCCGAAAGACGACGAAGGGGGCGGCCCGGGATCCGGACCGCCCCCTTCGGTGTGCCTGACGTCAGGCGTCGCGCTTCTTGAGCAGCACCGCGGCGACCCCGAGGACGATCGCCACCCACAGCAGCAGCACGCCGTAGCCCTGCCACGCGGTCAGGTCGGCGCCGATGGGCGACGCCGCAGCGGCCGCCTCCAGCTGCGCGTCGGTCTGCGTCAGCTGCTGGCCCGCGACCCCCGGGAGGAACGGGAACATGTACGTCAGCGGCTTCCACGGGATGGCACCGAAGATGATCGGCGCCACCAGCAGCAGCCCCAGGACGGTCGCCAGAGCGGCGGCCGAGTGCCGCATGAGCGCGCCCAGGGCGTAGGCGAACAGCGCGATCGTCGCCAGGTACACGGCGGTGCCGACGAGCGGCCGGATCAGGTCCGGGTCCGTCACGTCGATGCTCAGGTCCTTGCTGTCGAAGAACAGCCACTGCAGCGCCGCGGCGACCGCGACCGCGATCAGCGAGGCCGCGAACACCGCGACCACGAGCACGATCGCCTTGGACCAGAGCATCGGCAGCCGCTTGGGCACCGCGGTCAGGCTCGAGCGGATCATGCCGGTGGAGTACTCGCTGGTGATGGTGAGCGCACCGAGGACGGCGAGCGCCAGCTGGGCGAGCGTGACGGCGACGCTGAACGGGCCGAGGGCGTCGCTGGCCTGCGCGGCCGTCGGGCCGCCCTGGTCAGGGCTGGGCGCGTTGACGAAGGCCAGGCTGATCAGCACGACCAGGCCGACCGTCGCGACCAGGAAGATCGACAGGGTCCAGGTGGTCGAGCGGACCGACCAGAACTTGATCCACTCGCCGCGCAGCAGGTGGCCGAAGCCGAGCTTGTAGCTCTGCGGGGCCGTGGCGTGTCGGTGCGGCTCGGTGGCGACGGCGGCGCTCATCGGGCGTCCTCTCCGGTGGTGGTGGCGGCGGGGGCGGCGTGCGCGCCGTGCGGCGCGGACGTCTCGCCGGGCAGCGCGGCGGAGTGGTACTCGACCGAGTCCGAGGTCAGCGACATGTATGCCTCCTCCAGCGAGCCCGACACGGGCGTGAGCTCGTGGAGCACGAAGCCGTGCTTGGCCGCGATCTCGCCGACCTCGGCCGCCGTCGCGCCGTGGATCTCGAGGAGACCGTCGGGCGACGGGGTCACCGTCACGGCCGGCCCGGCGAGGCGGGCCGCGAGGTCGGTGGCCTGCGGGGACCGGACGCGGACGGTCGCCCGCGTGGCCTGGGCGATCACCGAGTCGACGGGACCGTCGGCGATGATCCTGCCCTTGCCGATGACGATCAGGTGGTCCGCGGTCACGGCCATCTCGCTCATCAGGTGCGACGAGAGGAAGACGGTCCGGCCCTCGGAGGCCGCCAGGTACTTGACCAGGTTGCGCACCCAGAGGACGCCCTCGGGATCGAGGCCGTTCACGGGCTCGTCGAGGATCAGCGTCTGCGGGTCGCCGACCAGGGCGGCCGCGATGCCGAGCCGCTGCCCCATGCCGAGCGAGAAGCCGCCGACCCGCCGCTTGGCGACGGTGTCGAGGCCGGTCATCGAGATGACCTCGTTGACGCGCTTGTCGCCGATGCCGTGCGTGGCGGCGATGGCGCGGAGGTGGTTGCGGGCGCTGCGGCCCGTGTGGACCGCCTTGGCCTCGAGCAGCGCGCCCACCTGCGTGAGCGGCGAGTGGTGCTCGGCGTACCGCTTGCCGTTGACGGTCACGGTGCCGTGCGTGGGCTTGTCGAGCCCGACGATCATCCGCATCGTCGTCGACTTGCCTGCGCCGTTGGGTCCCAGGAAGCCGGTGACCCTTCCTGGCTGGACGGTGAACGAGATGCCGTCCACCGCCAGCTTGGTGCCGTATCTCTTCGTGAGTTCGTGGGCCTCGATCATCGGGTGTCCTCGTCGTCGGGTGTGGTGCCGTGTCGACCCTAGGGCGCTGCCGCAGGCCCAGGCATCGGACCACAGGCGGAGCGCCGAACCGGCCGAAAGGCCGAGGTGCAGAATGTCGGGAACGAACGTGTCCCTGTCCACGTTCGCTACGGTGACAGCCTTGTCTGACAGCGCCCGATCCGTCCAGGAGGACGCCATGGCCAATCCCGTGTTCAACAACAGTCCGGTCTTCCAGGATCCCGTCCAGCGCCGGGGCCAGAAGGCGCCCACGTCGACGGTCTCCTACGGCACCGCCGGTGCGCAGACGGCCGACGCCGCGACGCTCGACACCCTCTACAACGCCCCGTCCGCGACCACGCGCGACACCGGGCGGCTGACGTACGACGACGTCATCATCCGCACCGGCGGCCTGCTCGCGCTGCTGGTCGTCGTCGCCGCGGGGTCCTGGTACGTCACGCCGACCGCTCCGTGGATCCTCTGGGTCGGCATGATCGCGGGCCTGGTCCTCGGCCTGGTCAACGCGTTCCGCAAGGAGCCGAGCCCGCCGCTGATCATCCTGTACACGGCGGCGCAGGGGCTCTTCCTCGGCGGCATCAGCTACCTGTTCCAGAACTACGCGGTCGAGGGCACGTCGACCGGCACCGCGGCGCCGATCGTCACGCAGGCCGTCATCGCGACCCTGGCGACGTTCGCCGGCGCGCTCGTGCTGTTCCGCTCCGGCAAGATCCGGGTCACGCCGCGGTTCACGCGCTGGCTGCTGATCGGCCTGGTCGGTTACCTGATCTTCTCGGTCGCCAACCTCGTGGCGTCGTTCTTCCTGGCGAGCGACGGCTTCGGTCCGTTCCGCAACGGCATCTGGGGCGTGCTCGCCGGCCTGGTGGGCGTCGGGCTCGCCGCCGCCAGCCTGATCGTGGACTTCGACGCCATCAAGCGCGGCGTCGAGAAGGGCGCCCCGGCCAAGTTCGCGTGGTCGGCCGCCTTCGGCCTCATCGTCACGCTGGTCTGGCTGTACCTCGAGTTCCTGCGCCTGTTCGCGATCCTGCAGGGTCGCAACTGACGGGCTGAGCACGGCCTCTCGTCGGCCCGGATGCGATGATCGATGCGCATCCGGGCCGACGTGCGTCCGCCCGCCCCAACACCCCTGGGAGCAGCAGCACCGTGAAGTACRCGAAGCACATCTCGGAGCTCGTCGGCGGCACCCCGCTCGTCCAGCTCACGTCCGTGACCGCAGGCCTGACGGCGACGATCCTCGCCAAGGTCGAGTACATGAACCCCGGCGGCTCCGTGAAGGACCGCATCGCCCTGAAGATGATCGAGGCCGCGGAGGCGAGCGGCGAGCTGCAGCCCGGCGGCACGATCATCGAGCCGACCAGCGGCAACACCGGCGTCGGCCTGGCCCTCGTGGCGCAGCGCAAGGGCTACCGCTGCGTGTTCGTCTGCCCCGACAAGGTCAGCCAGGACAAGCGCGACGTGCTGCGGGCCTACGGCGCCGAGGTCGTCGTGACCCCCACCGCCGTCGCGCCGGACCACCCCAACTCGTACTACTCGGTGTCGGACCGCCTGGCGCGCGAGACCCCCGGCGGCTGGAAGCCCAACCAGTACGCCAACCCGAACGGGCCGGCCAGCCACTACGAGTCGACCGGTCCCGAGATCTGGGCCGACACCGACGGGCGCGTCACGCACCTGGTCGCGGGGGTCGGCACCGGCGGCACGATCACCGGGACCGGGCGCTACCTGCACGACGTCTCCGACGGGCGGGTGGTCGTCATCGGCGCCGACCCCGCGGGCTCGGTGTACTCCGGCGGCGACGGGCGGCCCTACCTGGTCGAGGGCGTGGGCGAGGACTTCTGGCCGACCGCGTACGACCCGACCGTGCCCGACGAGATCATCGCCGTCTCCGACGCCGACTCGTTCTCGATGACCCGGCGGCTGGCCCGCGAGGAGGGGCTGCTGGTCGGCGGCTCCTGCGGCATGGCGGTCGAGGCGACGCTGCGGTACGCGCGGCGGCTGCAGGAGGACGACCCGGAGGCGGCCGCGGCGGCCGTCATCGTCGTGCTCCTGCCCGACAGCGGGCGCGGGTACCTGTCCAAGATCTTCAACGACTCGTGGATGCGGTCGTACGGGTTCCTGGCCGCCGACGAGGGCGCGACCGTGGCCGACGTGCTGCGCACCAAGACCGGCGCGCTGCCCGACCTGGTGCACACGCACCCGAACGAGACCGTGCGCGACGCCATCGAGATCCTGCACGAGTACGGCGTCTCGCAGATGCCGGTCGTGGGGGCCGAGCCGCCGGTGAAGATCGGCGAGGTGGCCGGCGCGGTCAGCGAGCGCGAGCTGCTCGACGCGGTGTTCTCGGGCGAGGCGGAGCTGTCCGACCGGGTGGACCGGCACATGTCGTCCGCGCTGCCGCTCATCGGGTCCGGCGAGAGCGTCGAGTCCGCGCGGTCGGCTCTGCAGAAGGCCGACGCGCTCATGGTGGTCGACGACGGGTCGCCCGTCGGGGTCCTCACGCGTCACGACCTGCTGGGGTTCCTGGCGCGGTAGGTTCTGCCGGGAAACGCTGTCCGCCTGCGTCTCCTCTGTCCGTCTACTGTCCTTCCTCTGTCCGTCCTCTGTCCGTCCTCTGTCGTCCGAAGGAGCACGATGGCCCTGTTCGACCTGCCCCTGCCCGAGCTCGAGCGCTACCTGCCCGAGCTGGACGAGCCGGGGGACTTCGACGAGTTCTGGTCGTCGACACTGGCCGACGCGCGGCGGTTCGAGCTCGGCCTCACGGTGGAGTCGGTGGACACCGGGCTCACCGCGATCGACGCGTTCGACGTGACGTTCGCGGGGTTCGGCGGGCACCCGATCAAGGCGTGGGTGACCCGGCCGGCCGGTGCCGTCGGCGACCTGCCGGCGGTCGTCGAATTGCTCGGGTACGGCGGCGGACGGGGGTTCGCGCACGAGCGGCTCGCCTGGGCCGCCGCCGGGTACGTGCACCTGGTGATGGACACCCGCGGGCAGGGCTCGACCTGGGGGAACGGCGGGCACACGCCCGACCCGGCCGGGTCCGGTCCGGCGTCGCCGGGCGTGATGACGCGCGGGATCCTCGACCCCCACGACCACTACTACCGGCGCCTGATCACCGACGGCGTCCGCGCGGTCGACGCCGTCCGGGCACTGCCGGGCGTCGACGCCTCCCGCGTGGCGGTGACCGGGATCAGCCAGGGCGGCGGGCTGGCGCTCGCGGTCGGCGGGCTGGCGGACGGGCTGGTCGCGGTCATGCCGGACGTCCCGTTCCTGTGCCACTACCCGCGGGCGCTCGCGATCACCGACGCGTTCCCGTACGGCGAGCTCGTGCAGTACCTCGCCGTGCACCGCGACGAGGAGGCCGTCGCCATGCGCACCATGTCGTACTTCGACGGCGTCCACTTCGCGCGTCGTGCGTCGGCGCCCGCGCTGTTCTCGGTCGCGCTGCGTGACCAGACGTGCCCGCCCTCGACCGTGTTCGCGGCGTACAACCACTACGCGGGGCTGTCGTCCGCGTCGCCCGCGACGGAGATCGAGGTCTACGCCTACAACCAGCACGAGGGCGGCCAGGCGTTCCAGGTGGACCGCCAGCTGCACTGGCTGGGCGCGCTGCTCGCGGGGCGGCAGGCAGCGGTCGTGTCGGAACCGCGCGTCTGAGCCTCCCGATCAGGGCGAGCGCGGCGCCCGCAAGGCCGACGAGCTCGCGTCGTTGCACGCTCCGGGGTCGGCGACCGAGCCCGGCCGTGCCGCGCGGACGGCGGCGTCGGGTGCAGGGGGCTCGCCGGACGGTGTCGGCGGTGCCCGCCACAGCGGGGCGACGGGCGCGATGCGGCACCTCCACGAGGGGCGCGCCCGGTCCGCCTCGCACGGGGTCGACCTCCTGCCCGGGGCCTGAGGGTCGCCGCAGCTGCGCGTCGCCACCTGCTGCTGCACGACGTCGTCGGGTACCCCGGGCCCGGCACCGGTCACCCACTCGGCCCCCGCCACCGCCGAGGCAACCATCGCCACGGAGATCGCACCGGCTGCGAGTCGGTGGTGGTGGTGCGCGCCCGGCCCTGGGTGCGGTCGCTCGTCGTCCGGGAGCAGCTCGAACTCCAGCAGCGTGGCGACGTGCGGGCGGCGGGTCACCGGGGGCTCCGGGAGCGAGTGTCGGGCCGGCCCGACCGGGCGCCGCATGCCCAGGCCTCGCGGGCAGGGAGTGCCGTGCGAGTGGTCGGCCGTGCGTCCGGGGTCGTCATGGGGGGCAGCTTCTCGGGCATCAAGGCTAGCGCGGGGCCACGCGGTATGCCCCCGCCGGGTCAGCTCACGCCGAGGCGCTGCAGCCCTCCGACCAGACCGTCGATCAGGAACGTGAAGCTGACGTCCACGTCGTCCGGCATGCCGAACCCGCCGTCCAGCTCGAGGACGATGAAGCCGTGCACGGCGGCACGGACCGCCCGGACGGCGTCGATGCGACGCTCCTCGGGTACGCCCAGCGCGGCGACCCCGGCGGCGAGCTCGTCGACGACCCGGACGCTCGCCGCGCGGACGGCGTGCGCCTCGGGGTCATGGATCCACGCAGCGCCCTGGACGGCCCCGTAGCGCCCGGGGTGCCGTCGTGCGAGGTCCCGGATCGACCGCGCCATGGCCGGGATCACGTCGGCGCCGTCGTGCTCGGCGTGCGCCTCCCGCAGCGCGTCCCCGAACTCCTCGATGCACCGCAGCGCGACCTCCCGGCGCAGTGCGGGCAGCCCCGCGACGTGCTTGTAGAGGCTCGGGACCGCGACGCCCGCCCGGCCCGCGACCGCGGCCAGCGTGAGGGTGGCGAACCCGGTGGGACCGCCGTCGTCGACGACCGCGAGGGCCAGCTCGACGACGGCGTCGCGGTCCAGGCCGGCTCTAGGCATGCGAGCTCTCGCGGACCTGGAACCGGCCGCCGGCGTCGCGAGGCAGACCCGCGAGGAACGTCAGGGTGCGGGGGACGACGACCTCGGGCGCCTGGTTCTGCGGGTAGTGGCCGACGTCCGGGATGACGGTGACGTCGGCGTCGATCGCGCCACGGATCCACTCGGCCTCCGCCGCCGGGTCCGCGAAGTCGGGGTCGATCGCGCCGACGAACGCGACGGCGGGCGCGACGATCTCGGGGACCCGCGCCTCGACGGGCGCGTGCGTGAGCTGCACGGTGAGGTGCCGGAAGGAGCGCAGGTGGGCGGGGTCCTTCATCGCGGCGCGCAGGTCCGCGACGTGCTCGTCGAGCCACGGCGCCTTGGTGCCGCGGTTGAGGTAGCCGCGGTAGTACGACGCCCAGACGGAGGCGCCCCAGGGGCGGGCGAACAGGCCGCGCATGAGGCCGTGCATCGTGGCGACGACGACCGCCGGCATCGGCCGCTCGCGCAGGAACGGGCCGGTGAGGACGAGGCCAGCGACGAGGTCGGGCCGCTCCGCGGCGGCCCACCCAGCTGCGCCCGCGCCCATCGAGTTGCCGACCAGGACCGCCGGGCCGCCCAGGTGCTCGACCAGCGCGAGGGCGTCCTGGCCGGTCACGACGTCGCCGTGGGTGCTGAACGTGGTGTCCGAGTCGCCGTGGCCGCGCAGGTCCATCACCGCGACGCGGTGGCCGGCGTCGGCGAGGGGGCCGGTGAGCTCGCGCCAGGTGCTGCGCAGGTCTCCCATGCCGGGGATGAGGACGACGAGCGGTCCGTCGGCGGGCCCGTCGACCGTGTAGGCGATCCGCCCCTCGGGGCGCTTCAGGTACTCGATGGTTGCCATGACTCAAAAGCTAATGCCATTAGCCAAACCCGTCAACCCCCGGGATCGGACCCGCACCGATCGACGGGCGAGACGCGTGCGGGCGCGCACGAGCCCGAGCGCGGCCGGGCGTC